>JBBKVZ010000266.1:0-7822 GCA_037968715.1 Pseudomonas sp. | reverse complement strand
GCACCCTTATATTTTTCATTGATAAAGGCTTTCACTTCGGCGCTATTCAGTGCCTTGGCCAATTTCTGCAGGCCAGCGTCGTCTTTACGCTCGCTGCTAACCACCAAGATATTCACGTACGGCGAGTCGCTGCCTTCAATCACCAAAGCATCTTTGCGCGGATTGAGGCCGGCTTCCAGCGCGTAGTTGGTGTTGATCAGGGCTAGGTCAACTTGGTCGAGTACCCGTGGCAGGGTGGCGGCTTCTAGCTCGCGGACCTTGATGGCTTTCGGGTTGCTGGTGATGTCTTTCACCGTGGCGGTGATCCCGGCGTCGTCTTTCAAGGTGATGACCCCAGCCTTGGCCAGCAGCAGCAAAGCGCGGCCGCCGTTGGTGGCGTCGTTGGGAATTACCACGTTGGCGCCTTGTGGCAAGTCGGCGAGGTTTTTGATTTTGTTTGAGTAGGCGCCAAAGGGTTCGATATGCACGCCGGCGATGCTGAGCAACTGGCTGCCGCGGGCTTTATTGAACTCGTTCAAATACGGCTGATGCTGGAAGAAGTTAGCGT
Source organism: Pseudomonas sp. (assembly GCA_037968715.1). Classification (GTDB taxonomy): domain Bacteria; phylum Pseudomonadota; class Gammaproteobacteria; order Pseudomonadales; family Pseudomonadaceae; genus Aquipseudomonas. The sequence goes on along the minus strand of JBBKVZ010000266.1, from coordinate 7,275 downwards.
CTAAACGACCTTCGGCCACTTGCACATTGGGCTGCACATAGTCGGTGAACACCTTGATCTTCAGCTCTACGCCTTCTTTAGCCAAGGCTGGCTTTACGAATTCGAGAATTTCCGCGTGCGGCACGGCGCTGGCGGCAACGCTGATGGTTTCGGCAGCTGAGGTAGTGAAAGCCGCAGTCAGCGCGGCGATGGCAGCAAGATTAACAACGAGTTTTTTCATCATTGAGTTCCTTGTGGGAGCAGGGTTGAACGGCGGATAGCCGCAGAATGAAACGTAGGCTGGGCAACCGCGAAGTGTTGTCCAGCAAATGAATTAGGCGCATCCAGCGCATATGGCATTGCCAGCAAACTGGCGTCTAGCAAACTTGGATTTCCCAGACTTTTATTTCCGAGAGAAGTGCACCACCAGCTTGTCGCCGGTGTTTTGTAAAATTTGCACCAGCACTAACAGGAGGATCACGGTGACCGCCATTACATCCGGCTGATAACGCTGATAACCATAGCGCACCGCCAAATCGCCCAGCCCGCCACCGCCAATCAAGCCGGACATAGCGGTGTAAGACACCAAGGTAATTGCCGTCACGGTAACGGCGGCGATGATGCCCGGCAGAGCTTCTGGCAGCAGCGCACGGGTGATGATTTGCAAGGTGGTGGCGCCCATTGCCTGGGTGGCCTCGATGATGCCGCGATCCACCTCGCGCAGAGCGGTTTCCACCAGCCGGGCGAAAAACGGCGTGGCGCCCACCACCAGCGGCGGAATAGCGCCGGCCACACCCAGCGAGGTGCCGGTCAGCAGTACCGTGAGTGGAATCATCAAAATTAGCAGAATAACGAAGGGCACCGAGCGCAGTACGTTGGCCAGTAAGGACAGCAAGCCATACAGCGCCGGTTGGGCAAACAGCTGCCGTGGGCCGGTGAGAAACAGCAATACGCCCAGTGGCAGGCCGAGCAGCAGGGTGAACAGCAGTGAGCCACCGAGCATACTCAGGGTGTCCATGCTGGCATAGCCGATTTCTGTCCAATCAACATTCGGCAGCAGGCCGGCGAGTAAGGCTTCCATTAACGCAGTACCTCTAAATGCACATCGGCGGCAACAAAGCAGGCCAAGGCGGCATCCATATCGCCGCCGTTCAGGGCTAGGGTTAGCTGCCCGTATGGCGTGTCTTTAATGCGGTCGATGCGCCCGGCGAGAATGCTGTAATCCACGCCAGTTTGCCGCGCCACGCTACCCAACAGCGGTGCGTAAGTGGCCTCGCCTTGAAAGGTCAGGCGCACAATACGGCCCTGCACATGGCGGTAATCAGCGGACTGCCCCTCGCTATCAACGTGCTCGGCTTCCTGCACAAAGTTGCGCGTGGTCGGATGTTGCGGGTGCAAAAACACTTGGGCTACCGCGCCCTGTTCGACGATAACGCCACCGTCCATGACGGCCACGCGGTCGCAGACCCGGCGGATCACGTCCATCTCGTGGGTGATCAACACAATGGTCAACTTCAGCTCGCGATTGATCTCGGCCAGCAATTGCAGGACCGATGCAGTGGTCTGCGGGTCCAGTGCGCTGGTGGCTTCGTCGCACAGCAGGATTTTCGGCTTGGTCGCCAGAGCGCGGGCGATGCCGACACGCTGCTTCTGGCCACCGGACAACTGCGCCGGGTACTTTTTGGCGTGATCGGACAGGCCGACCCGCTTCAGCAATTCGGCCACACGCCGGTCGATGTCGCCGCGCGACAGTTCACCGGCCAGGGTCAGTGGCAGCGCGACGTTGTCGGCCACGGTCTTGGACGCCAGCAAGTTGAAGTGCTGGAAAATCATCCCGACTTGCTGGCGGAAGCGTCGCAGGCTGTTGGCGTCGAGCGCGGTGACTTCTTCGCCGTCGACGAATATCTTGCCGCCACTGGACTCTTCCAGGCGATTGATCAGACGCAGCAGGGTACTTTTCCCCGCACCGGAATGGCCGATCAGACCGAAGACCTGACCGTTCTCAATCGTCAGACTGGTCGGATGCAGGGCGGGAATATCCTTACCGGCGACGCGGTAAGTTTTGTGGACGTTTTGAAACTCGATCACGTAGCGAACCTTGTGGGGCGCGTTGGAAAAGGATCAGCGGTTAGCCGGGCGCGCATTTTAGCTTGTCCGTATAGAGGTTATTAGCATTTATTGCGCATTCAACCTTCCATTTGGCAATAACGCGATCGAAGGTTAGAAAAAAGGAACGGCTAAAAAGCTCGCCAGTCACTAATAAGGCAACTCGAAAACGTCCCCGGTGCCGTGCCTGGGGAATGCATATAAGTCCTGGCTACGGGATCGCAACGAGGAGTTTACGACTGATGAGCACTAAAAAGCCTGCCGCACCCAAAAGCGCACTGGCCGGGACCGATACCCTGGACCGCGGCAACACCAATGCCAAGCTCGATAGCCTGGAAAAATTCCGCTCCGACGCCACCGAGCAAGCCCTGCGGACCAATCAGGGCGTGAAGGTTTCGGACAACCAGAACACCTTGAAGGTCGGCGCCCGCGGGCCGTCGTTGCTGGAAGACTTCATCATGCGTGAAAAAATCACGCATTTTGACCATGAGCGGATCCCGGAGCGCATCGTCCATGCACGGGGCACTGGCGCTCATGGTTTTTTCCAGACCTATGAAAACCATTCCGTACTGACCAAGGCCGGTTTCCTACAGGACCCGGGCAAGAAAACCCCGGTCTTCGTGCGCTTTTCCACGGTGCAGGGACCGCGCGGGTCAGGCGATACCGTGCGGGACGTGCGAGGTTTCGCCGTGAAGTTCTTCACCGACGAAGGCAACTTCGACCTGGTGGGCAACAACATGCCGGTGTTTTTCATTCAGGATGCAATCAAGTTTCCTGACTTCGTGCATGCGGTGAAACCGGAGCCACACAACGAGATTCCTACCGGCGGCTCGGCTCACGACACCTTCTGGGACTTCGTTTCTCTGGTACCGGAATCAGCGCACATGGTGATCTGGGCCATGTCCGACCGGGCGATCCCGAAAAGCCTGCGCAGCATGCAAGGCTTTGGCGTGCATACGTTCCGGTTGATCAACGCCGAAGGGAAGTCGCGCTTCGTCAAATTCCACTGGCGCCCTACCGCCGGTACTTGCTCACTGGTGTGGGATGAAGCGCAGAAGCTGGCCGGCAAAGACACCGACTACCACCGTCGCGATCTGTGGGAATCGATCGAGATGGGCGACTACCCGGAATGGGAACTGGGCGTGCAGGTCATCGAGGAAGAAAACGAACATAAATTCGACTTCGATATCCTCGACCCGACCAAGCTGATCCCGGAAGAACTGGTGCCGATTACCCCGCTGGGCAAGATGGTGCTCAACCGCAACCCGGACAACTTCTTCGCTGAAACCGAGCAAGTTGCGTTCTGCCCGGGCCATATCGTGCCAGGCATCGACTTCTCCAACGATCCTTTATTGCAGGGACGGCTGTTTTCCTACACCGATACGCAGATCAGCCGACTCGGCGGGCCGAACTTTCACGAGATTCCGATCAACCGCCCGGTGGCGCCGTTCCATAACGGCCAACGGGATGCGTTGCATCGCACCACCATCGACAAGGGACGCGCATCCTACGAGCCGAACTCCATCGATGGTGGCTGGCCGAAGGAGACGCCGCCCGCCGCGCAGGACGGTGGGTTCGAGACCTACCCTGAGCGCATCGATGCCAACAAGATTCGCCAACGCAGCGAGTCGTTCAGCGACCATTTCTCCCAAGCGCGCCTGTTTTTCCACAGCATGAGCAAGCACGAACAGGAACACATCATCTCGGCGTACAGCTTTGAGCTGGGCAAGGTTGAGCGTGAGTTCATCCGGGCGCGTCAGGTGAATGAGATCCTGGCCAATATCGACCTGGAACTGGCAAAGCGCGTGGCGCAGAACCTCGGCTTGCCCGCGCCGAAGGCTGGCACCGTTGAAGTGCGCAAGACTTCGCCGGACCGCTCGCCCGCCTTGAGCCAGGCCAATCTGCTGCCCGCAGATATCAAAACCCGAAAAGTGGCGATTCTCGCGGCCAACGGTGTCGATGGTGCTGCGATTGATGCGATGAAGAAGGCGCTGAAGGCCGAAGGTGCGCACGCCAAATTGCTCGGCCCGACTTCCGCGCCGGTGACCACCGCCGATGGCAAAACACTGCCGGTGGACGCTTCGATGGAAGGCTTGCCTTCGGTGGCATTCGATGCGGTATTCGTGCCCGGTGGCGCGGCGTCGATCAAGGCGTTGAGCACTGATGGCGTGGCGCTGCATTACCTGCTGGAGGCGTACAAGCACTTGAAGGCGATTGCGCTGCATGGCGAGGCGAAGCAGTTGCTGGATGTGTTGAAGCTGGAGGCTGATGCGGGGCTGATCGTGGGTGCGGATGCCAAGTTGATCAAACCGTTTTTTGCCGCGATCGGGCAGCATCGGGTTTGGGATCGGGAGCCGAAGGCCAAGGCGATTCCGGCTTAAAGTGTTGTATTGCTAGATGAGACGCCTTCGCGGGCTCAAGACGATCTGCGCCGGAATGTTGCGCACGATCTGCTTCTGCAGGTTCAGATCAAACCCTGAATCCAGCTTCTTCACCCGTTTGGTCAGCAATGTGGCCAGCCAAGGGAAATCCTGAGTACGCGGCGCCTGGATGCTGACATCGCACTGGTAATTCACCACATCGGTGGCAATCGCATCCAGTTGATGGCGCAATTTCTCAATGTCGGTGAGGTTCAGCGCAATCGTCGTGCTTTCAGCCGTCGGATCGATCACCTTGGCTTGAGGTTTGGCTTCCGCTGCCATGAGCGCCGCTTCGGCTCTATCCAGTTCGGCTTTGCGGGCATTGACGATGGCGTTGTTGACCCCACCGGTCAGCGCCGGAGCCTTTGGCATCAATGCCCGAGCCCGAGCCAGCGCCGTGGCGGCCGCATTCACATCACCCTTTTGCAACACGATCTGGCTGCGGCGCAAATAGGCTTCGGCCAATTGCCGCTGATATTGCACAAGGGATGGATCGTCGGGCGACTGGGCCTGCAAGGTTGCCAGTTGATCTTCGGCAGTGGCCAGCTCGCTGCTGGCCAGGTTTTGTTCCAGCTGCGCGATGGCCGTGGCCCGTGCATCGGTCGCCACAGTGGTGGCCGATGGCGTGCTTTGGCAGGCGCCCAGTAGCAGCGAAAATGCGACAAGGAGCAGATAACGGGAGGCTGACAGCTTCATTCCTGCGACTCTCTATTTGCGCAAAAAACGAGCAAGTCTACACCCCTCGACGGGGCAGGACAAAACTCAGCAGAAACAGTGCGGCGGCCGTCACAACAATCGATGGGCCCGCCGGGGTGTCCTTGAACCACGACAGCGCCAGCCCGCCACAGACCGCGAGCATACCCAGCAGGCTCGCGCCCAGTGCCATCTGCTCCGGTGACCGGGCGTGACGTTGTGCCGCAGCCGCCGGGATGATCAGCAAGGATGTAATCAGCAACACACCGACGATTTTCATCGCCACCGCAATCACCACAGCGATCAGCAACATCAGGGTCAAGCGCAACGCCGCCACCGGCAGACCTTCAACCCTGGCCAGTTCTTCATGCACCGTGATTGCCAGCATTGGCCGCCACAACGTCACCAGCAAAGCCAGAACGGCCGCGCTGCCGCCGAGTATCCAGGCCAGATCGGTCGGACTGATCGCCAGCAAGTCGCCGAACAGATAAGCCATCAGGTCGATCCGCACTTCGTGCATGAAGCTTAGTACGACCAGGCCCAAAGAGAGCGTGCTCGGTGCGAGAATTCCCAAAAGCGTGTCGGACGCCAGCGATTGGCGCTGTTGCAAGGTCACCAGCAACACCGCCAACAGCAGGCAGCCTACGGTGACCGCAACAGTCGGGCTGACATCCAGCAGAAAACCCAGCGCCACACCGAGCAGTGCGGCATGGGAAAGGGTGTCGCCGAAGTAGGCCATGCGCCGCCAGACCACGAACGAGCCCAAGGGGCCCGCGACCAACGCCAAGGCCAGGCCTGCAAGCAGGGCGTAGAGCAGAAAATCAGCCATGCTTGCAGCTATCTCCGTGAACGTGGGGTGTGGCCGACGGGCCCGCGCTGACCACCGAGCCATGCAAGTCATGGGCGTGGTCGTGATGGTGGTGATAAATCGCCAGACTTTGGGCGTTCTTTCCGAACAGCTCGACGAAAGCCGGATCACCGCTGACTTGCTCGGGATGCCCGGAGCAGCAGACGTGACGGTTGAGGCAGACCACCTGGTCGGTGGTGCTCATCACCAGGTGCAGATCGTGGGACACCATCAACACCCCGCAGCCGTGACGGTCGCGCAATCGTGTGATCAGGCCGTAGAGCTCGGCCTGACCGGCCACATCGACGCCTTGCACAGGTTCATCGAGTACCAGTAATTGCGGCTTGCGCAGCAATGCCCGGGCCAGCAGCACCCGCTGCATTTCGCCTCCGGAAACACTTTGCACCGGGCTGTCGATCACCTGTTCGGCGCCGACTTCCTTGAGGGCCGCCAAGGCCATAGCGCGGTCCACGCCCGGCACCAGTCGCAAGAAGCGTAGCACCGACAGCGGCAGCGTCGGATCGACGTGAAGTTTTTGCGGCATATAACCGACCCGCAATTTCGGCTTGCGCCACACGCTGCCGCGGTCCGGTTTCAACAGACCGAGTACAGCGCGCACCAGCGTGGTCTTGCCGGCGCCGTTAGGGCCGATCAGGGTAACAATCTGTCCGGGCTCGACGCTCAGATCGATGTTATCCAGCACGTTTTGCCCGGCAAAGGTGACAGTAACCTGCTCGAGGCGGATCAGCGCGTTGCTCATCAAACCCCCTGGCAACCGGAGCAGAGGCCGACCACTTCAACGGTCTGGCCCTCGACGACAAATCCGACATCCTTGGCGCTACTGATGATCGCATCACTGATGGATTTCTGTTCGAGCTCGATGGCCGCGTGGCATTCGCGGCAGATCAGGAACTGGCCCTGGTGGGCGTGTCCCGGGTGATTGCAGCCGACGAAGGCGTTCAGCGAGGAGATGCGGTGTACGAGGCCGTTTTCCAGCAGGAAGTCCAGCGCACGGTACACGGTCGGCGGTGCCGCACGGCGCCCGTCCTGCTCGCTGAGTACCGCAAGAATGTCGTAGGCACCCAACGGCTTGTGGCTTTGCCAGACCAGTTCCAGCACCCGCCGGCGCAAGGCGGTCAGGCGCAGGCCTTGACGTGCGCACAGAGCATCGGCCTCAGACAATGCGCTATGGACGCAATGAGAGTGGTCGTGGGGACGGCTGGCAATCGG
>JBBKVZ010000265.1:0-5339 GCA_037968715.1 Pseudomonas sp. | reverse complement strand
TGCACGCCATCGAGGGTGGCGATTGGGCTGTACAGGTTCGGCCGGCGATCACGGAAGCTGCCCCAGGCGCTGCGGGTGTGTTCCAGTTGGTCGAGGTCGAAGCTGTGCACCAGTACGCCTTCTTCGGTTTCATTTAGCTCTTCAACTTTTTCACCAAATTGGTTGGCGATAAACGATGAGCCGTAGAAGGTGATGTCGTAACCGTCCTGCTCTTCATTGCCGATGCGGTTAGAGGCTATCAGCGGCATCAAGTTGGCGCCGGCATGGCCCTGCTGGACGCGCTGCCAGTGGTCACGCGAGCTGATGGTTTTGTCGTGCGGCTCACTGCCAATGGCGGTGGGGTAGAACAGAATTTCCGCGCCGAGCAAGGCCATGCTGCGCGCGCACTCGGGGAACCACTGGTCCCAGCAGATGCCCACGCCGATCTTGGCGTAACGGGTCTGCCACACCTTGAAACCGGTGTCGCCGGGGTTGAAATAGTACTTCTCATGGTAGCCCGGACCGTCGGGGATATGGCTCTTGCGATAGATGCCGAGGTTGCTGCCGTCGGCATCGATGATGGCGATGCTGTTAAAGCGCGCGCGGCCAGCCAGTTCGAAGAAGCTGATCGGCAACACCACTTGCAGTTCTTTGGCGATTTTTTGGAAGTGCGCGATGGCCTCGTTGGTCTCTACGCTGGTGGCCAGCAGCAGGTAGTCGGCATTCGGCTTTTGGCAGAAGTACGGCGTCTCGAACAGTTCTTGGATCAGGATAATCTGCGCGCCTTTGGCGGCGGCTTGGCGCACCAGTTTTTCGGCGTTGGCGAGATTCGCGGCGCGATCCCAAGTACAGGCCATCTGGGTGGCGGCGACGGAAACGATACGGGACATACAACACCTCGCAAGTGGTGCGTTAAAGAAGTCATCTGACGTTAGCAGCCTAGCGTGCAAATTTGACAGGTTGCGACAGATGAATACGAACTGGGTGGTGTCGGTGGCGTAAAGATGCTCGACACTTGATCACTTTATATCCGATAAAAATCCGTCTTAAAAGTTATTTTTATCTTGTTCGGTGATTTTTAAGATTTATATGCGGATAAAAATCGGCTAAATGGTGCGTTTAGGCAGCAGCGGCGGTAGATAAAGGGCTAGGTACACGTCAAACACGCGCATGCCTTCCTCGGCCATGCGTGGGGTGATTAGTCCGTGTTGTTGGACCGAGCGGGCGTACACCCGGTCGCCCAACTCCATGGCTAGGGCAAACACGTCAACGTCATCAGGCAGGCAGGGCAGTTGGAAGTGTCGATCGAACAACGCCTGCATCAATTGGCCCAGTTCGAGGTCATGCAGGCGGTCGGCTTGGGTGACTTCGGTGAGCCCGTGCTGGGCGAGAATCAGTTGTCGCGCGGCCGGATCGGCGGCGTAAATCGCCAACATGCGCTGCTCGACGATCTGCGACAGGTCGCGCCAATCGCGCAGCGCAGCATGTTCGATGGGTTGTTGCAGGCAGGCGCGAAAGGTCGCGTGAATCTCGCCAGTCAGCGCTTCGAGAATGGCCGGCACGCTGGCGAAAAAGTGATACACCGACGACGGCGGCATCTGCGCCCGCTCGGCAACACTGTAAATCGACAGGCTGTTAACCCCCTCTTCGGCCAGCAAGCTGCGCGCGGCAGCAAGGATGCTGCTGATGCGGGCTTGGCTGCTGGCGCGTGGCTTACGGCTGACGGGGCGTGACATGGGGCTCTCCTTGGCGTGGCAGGCGCTATTGGACGTCAGACGCGGCCGCGGGGCAAGTCACGGTGCTTGAATAAAGCTTTGCCAGACTTGCTCGCGCAGTGGTGCGAGCTTTTTTGGCAGGGTTTCCAGTGCGGTTAAGCGGCGCTTGGTGGCGTGGTCTGGATACAGGCCGGGCAGGTCACGGATGGCCGGCTCAAGAAACGCTTTGGCATGCGCATTGGCGTTGGGGTAGAGGGTCGCGGTGGTGATGGCGGCGGCTACCTTGGGCTGCATCAGGTAGTCGATAAAGCGATGGGCGAGGTCGGGGCGGCGGGCGCTGGTGGGTATCACTAGACTGTCGATAAACAGGCTCGAGCCTTCCTTGGGCACCACGAACTTAACCGGCTGTCCGGCTTTGCTGGCCGCCAGGGTATCGCCAAGCCAAGCAAAGGCCACGCAGAGTTTGCCGTTGGCGAGGTCATCGATATCACGGGTGCTGTCGACATATTGCAGGTTCGGCCGCAGTTGCTTGAGCAGCTCGCCACTGCGCTTAAGTACGCTCGGCGGGGTGCGCGCTAGGCTGCGACCTTGGTAGCTGAGCAGGGCCGAGAGCACTTCATCGCGGGCATCTAGCACGCTGATGCCGCAACTGGCCAAGCGGGTACTCTGTTCGGGATTGAACAACAGGCTCCAGCTATCGGGCAGTGGTCCGCCAAATGCCTGTTCGGCTTTCTCAGTATTAATCGCCAAGCCTACCGAACCCCATAGATAGGGAATGGCATAACGGTTGTTGGCGTCGAAGGCGGCCAATTTGCTCAGCAGTTGTTGGTCCAAGTGACTGCGGTTAGGCAGCAGCTTGAAGTCCAGTGGCAGAATGCTGGCCGCTTCGATCAGCCCCGGCAGGGCGTCATGGGAGGGCACGGCGATGTCGATGGCGACATTGCTCGCTAGGGCTTGCTCAAGCTCTTCGGCGGTGCTGTAGGTGTGGTAATCCACGCCAATGCCGGTTTCTTTTTCGAAGTCGACCAGTACCTGTGGGGCTATATAGTCGTTCCAGTTGTAGACGCTGATGCGTTCTTCGGCATGGGCCATGAACGACGCCAGGATCAGGGTAAATAGAGCAAGCAAACGCGGCATAACGACCTCCGGTGATGATGCGCAGGCTTGGCTGCGCGACTGAGCGGGCGCGGTTAGCGCCAACTAGCAACCACGGCTTCGCCGCCACAGGGTTGCTGGCTAGGTAAAACAAGTGGCAGAAAACAAGACGCCGGCACTAGGCCGGCGTCAGATGCTGCGGTTACACGGTGTGTAAGTACCAGTTGTACTCAAGGTCGGAGATCGAATATTCAAACTCGGCCAACTCGCTCTCTTTACAGGCGACAAACACATCGATGTATTTCGGGTCGATGTAGCGGCCCATGACCTCGTTGTCGTCCAACTCACGCAAGGCATCGCGCAAATTGTTCGGCAAGCAGGCTTCGGTCTGCTCGTAGGCGTTGCCTTCCATTGGTACGCCCGGCTCAATTTTGTTGGTCAAGCCGTGGTGGATGCCGGCCAGTACCGAGGCCATGACCAGATACGGATTGGCATCAGCGCCCGCGACGCGGTGTTCGATGCGCACAGCATCGGCCGAGTCATTCGGTACGCGCAAGGCTACGGTGCGGTTGTCGATGCCCCAGGTTGGCGAGGTTGGCACGAAGAACTTCTCACCGAAACGGCGATAGGAGTTCACGTTCGGGCAGAGAAACGCCATCGAAGCTGGCATGGTTTCAATGATGCCGCCTATCGAGTGGCGTAGCGCATCGTTGGTCACCGGGTCGTCGCTCTTGAAGATGTTATTGCCATCTTTGTCGAGAATCGAGATATGCACGTGTAAGCCATTGCCCGCTTGGTTGGGGTATGGCTTGGCCATGAAGGTGGTGTCCATCTCATGGTCGTAGGCGATGTTTTTTACCAAGCGCTTAAGCAGCAGCGCGTAGTCACAAGCCTTGAGCGGGTCGGCGACGTGGTGCAGGTTAATCTCGAACTGCGCCGGGGCGCTTTCCTTGACTACGGCATCGGCCGGGATGCCTTGCTCTTGTGCGCCTTCGAGGATGTCTTGCAGGCACTCGGCGTATTCATCCAGGTCGTCAATCATGTACACCTGGGTGGATTGCGGACGCTTACCAGACAGCGGCGACATCGGCGGCTGCGGTCGGCCGTTCACGTTGGCTTGGTCGATCAGATAAAACTCCAACTCGAACGCCGCGCAAATAGTCAGCCCCAGGGCATCAAACTTGTTGATCACTTGCTGTAGCACAGCCCGTGGGTCAGCAAAGAAGGCCTCGCCTTCCATCTCATGCATGGTCATTAACAGTTGCGCGGTAGGGCGCTTCTGCCAAGGCTCGTTACATAAGGTATTGGGGATGGGGTAGCAGACTCGATCGGAGTCGCCGATATCCAGGCCAAGGCCGGTGCTCTCAACGGTGGAGCCATTAATGTCGAGGGCAAATAGCGAGGCGGGCAGGTTAATGCCGCGTTGGTAAACCTTGTGCAGGCTGGCGCGATCAATACGCTTGCCACGCACCACGCCGTTCATGTCGGCAATTAGCAGGTCGACGAACTGCACTTCTGGATGCTTCTTAAGAAAATCATTCGCTTCATTAAGCTGAACGGCACGCGGAGGAACCGACATGATGCAACACCTTTTTTGTTAAAAATATCAATCATGCAAAGAGCATGGTTGGAGTCAATCTTAAACCCTTGGCCCTGTCAATAGCGTACCTATTTTGCTCTAAAATGGGGCTGCGTGTACAGTTTTAGGGCTTTTCACGGCAATTTAGGCGCGTGTCTCGCGTCCTTGACGCTTGAGCATCTGGCGCCTGTGTTTAATTCTTTACAGGCCTATTGTGTAAAAAATCGAACAAGGCTAATCTCGGTTGCAACCCATAACATCAATAAAACGGGTGTCACATGCCTTGCCTGCCGTTGATTGGCGCAACAGCCTGCACTAAGCAGATTAGCCCTCATTCATATCATAGCGTTGCTGGCCATTTGGTTCCCGCTATTGTGCTGGGTGCCGATGGTTTGCCTCTGGTGGTAGCTGCGCCTTCAGTGCGCCGTTGCAGTGGCTTACCCTGCACGACAGGCCTTCAGTCGCACCCGATACACCCACTCACCGCTACTTCTGTTCATCTAATTAAAGCTGTTATATCGCAGGCGTACCATTGCGGGTCCATTCTTTGCTCGCGTCTTGGCAATGGCCAACGGCTGAAAATTTGCTTTACCTCGCGCTTGTTAGGCCGTCGGTGCGGCCTGTGGCCAGCGCGCGAGTCGACGTTGAGCTTAGCTTTACTAGCTTTGCGCTAATTTCCCACCTCTAGAGGTTTGTATGACTAGCAAAATCGACCGGCTAACCAGCTGGCTCAAAGATAACAAGATCACCGAAGTGGAATGCATGGTTAGCGATTTGACCGGCATTGCCCGGGGCAAGATCTCGCCGACCAATAAGTTCCTCGCCGAGAAGGGCATGCGCCTTCCGGAGAGTGTACTGCTGCAGACTGTCACCGGCGACTACGTGGAAGACGACATTTATTACGACCTGCTGGACCCTGCCGATATCGACATGGTGTGCCGCCCGGACGAAAATGCCGTGTTCCTCGTACC
>JBBKVZ010000264.1:0-4923 GCA_037968715.1 Pseudomonas sp. | reverse complement strand
GAGATCCCCTTGGCCCCCTCAGCGCCGGTGCGAGCCATCACGATCAGCACCTGAGTGCTGCCGGCCCCGGATATAAAACATTTGCTGCCATCCAACACATACTCGTCGCCGTCGCGTTTAGCCCGAGTGCGCAGATTGGCCGCGTCAGAGCCGGCATCCGGCTCGGTCAGGCAATAGGAGGCCAGTAATTCGCCGTTGGTTAGGCGCGGCAGCCACTGATCTTTTAAGGCTTGGTCGGCGAAGGAGGCGAGCATCCAGCTGGCCATATTGTGAATGGTCAAAAACGCTGTGGTAGCCACGCATCCTGCGGACAGTTGTTCAAAAATCAGCGAGGCGGATAACCGCGATAGGCCAAGGCCGCCATCTTCTTCGCGCAGATACAGGGCCAGATAACCCTGTTCGGCGGAGCGGCGAATCACCTCCACCGGAAAGTAGTGATCACGGTCCCAGTCGGCAGCGTGCGGGCTTAGCTCGGCACCTGAAAAGGCGCGGGCGCTGTCCACCAGCAGACGTTGTTCTTCGCTCAGGTCAAAATCCATAAGGCCTCATTGCAGGGTTAATGGTTGGCCTGCGGCGCGTCGCTCGGCTTGCCATTGGGCAAGGCTGGGGGCGGCCTGCGAGCCATCCAATTGCTGGATGATGTCGAAGTAGTCTTGGCGCTGGGCACCTTTCATGACTTCTTCGCGTGATTTAACTTTGACTACATAAACGCTCTGCACGTTCTGATGATCGAAGGCGCGCCATTCTTGCTCGTTCTTGAGCAGGCTATAGCGATGACCTTCCAGTGCTTTGATAAGGGTTTCGCTGTCCAGACTTTTACTGCGGCTGGCCGCGTCGGCAAATTGATAAACGATGCTGTAAGCGGAAGCCGCGGAGCTTGAGGGGTAAACCCCGTAGTGCTGGTTGAAATCGTTGACGAAGGCCTTGCCGCGCTGTGAACCTTCTCGTTCCGGTACTTGCCAAGTCCACGGCTCAGTGCCGATCACGCCTTGCATCAGGCTTGGGCCGGCCTGCGCGACAATGCTCTGGGTCAGATTTGGGGCAACAATTTGCATGCGTTTGTTTAGGCCCAGTTGATCGACTATGCCCATGGCGTGCACCAAATCGTCACCAAATAGTACTAGCACCAGTACTTCGGCTTGGCTGGCGGCAGCCTGTTGCAGGGCGTTGCGGTAGTCGCTTAGACGCGCACCGGGGAATGGCACTTTGAGCCCCGGGTGCTGCTGGGTGTCCTGAGTATGGGTCGTTTCGCGCAGCGAGCTTTCACTGGTGGTGCCCCACGTGTAGTCGGCGGTGATGTAGAAGTAGTTTTTGTCCGGCAGCCTTTTACTCAGCACCTGGCCCAGCGCGCGGGCGCTCATCCAGGCACTGTTGCACTCGCGAAACATATAGCGTTGGCCGTCCTTGCCAGTGGTGTCGTTGGAATAGGTGAGCGTGCCAAAGTACAGCAGGCCGCGCGCTTGGGCGCGCTTACCGGCGGCAATCGCCACGGCGCTGGAGGCACCGCCAAACAGCATGACCGCGCCTTCGTTGGCCAATTGGTCGACATTGCGCACGGCTTTTTCGGGCCGTGAACCGCTGTCTAGGCTGGATAGATGCAACGGCCGGCCGAGCACTCCGCCTTTAGCGTTGAGCTCTTCAATGGCCAGCAGGGCGCCGCGCATCTGGGCCAAACCTTCCTCCTTGTAGCTGCCGCTGCGCGGATAGTTGAGGCCGAGGGTAATCGGCTCTACAGCCTGTGCGCTGCTAATGAGTCCGACCCAAAGGGCCAGGGTGGCAGTCAGTCGTTGCATTGCAAACCTCTATGTTTAGAAATATCCCCGGGCGACTGTGAACCCCGGAGCGGGTCTGCAGCTATTCTCTTTTGGTCGTAAGTGGCACTTTGCCGCAGCGTGACCTGGTTACTTTAACTGGATGGTCATATTGGCTGTGGCCGGTGTTGAGGCGTCCGTGCTGCGCTCATCAAACCAGCGGCTGGTGACGGTTTTGGTTTCAGTATAGAAACGTACGCCTTGTTTGCCGTAGGCGTGTAGGTCGCCGTAAAACGAGCCTTTCCAGCCGGTAAAAGAGAAGAACGGCAATGGCACGGGGACCGGCACATTGATGCCGACCTGGCCGACTTCCACCTCGTGTTGATACTGACGCGCGGCGCCCCCGGAATTGGTGAAGATTGAGGTGCCGTTGCCGTACGGGCTGGCGTTGACCAGTTGGATGGCCTCCGCAAGGTTGTCGACCTCCATGCAGACCAGTACCGGGCCGAAAATTTCTTCGCGGTATAGGCCCATCTTGGTGCTTACGCCACGAAACAGGGTGGGCCCCAACCAGTTGCCATTCGGGTAGCCGGGTACCGTGCAGTGCGAGCCATCCAGCAAACACTCGGCACCTTCGGCCTTGCCTTCGCTGATCAGGCGTTGCACGCGTTGCTTGGCTTGCTGGCTGATCAGCGGGCCGAAAGCCGCCGCCGGGTCGTTCCAGAAACCGGGTTGCAGTTCGGCCATCTGCGTCTGTAATTCGGCAATCCATTGCTTTGACTCGCCGACAAACACCGCCACGCTGATCGCCATGCAGCGCTGCCCGGCGGCCCCGCAACTGGCCCCGACCAAGTTACTGAGCACCTGTTCTTGGTTGGCGTCGGGCATGATCACCATGTGGTTCTTGGCCCCGGCGAAGGCCTGCACACGTTTCAGGTGGGCGCTGCCGGTGCGGTAAATGTGTTGGCCAACCGCCACCGAACCGACGAAGGAGATGGCGCGGATATCGGGGTGGGTGAGCAGGGTGTCGACCTGTTCGCGGCCGCCGTGCAGCACTTGCAGCACACCTTTCGGGGCGCCGGCTTCGATAAACAGCTCGGCCAGGCGATTGGGCGTCAGTGGGTCTTGCTCGGAGGGTTTAAGAATAAAGGTGTTGCCCGCGGCGATGGCCAGCGGAAACATCCACAGTGGAATCATCGCCGGGAAGTTGAATGGAGTGATCCCGGTGCACACGCCCAGCGGCTGAATCCAGCTGGTGGTGTCGATGCCACGGGCGACGTTCTGCATGGTTTCGCCCATCATCAGGCTGGCGATATTGGCGGCTTGCTCGACCACCTCGATACCACGCCAAACGTCGCCCTTGGCGTCGGCAAAGGTCTTGCCGGTTTCTTGGGCGAGAATCTCGGCCAGCTCGTCATGGTGTTCTTTGAGTAGATGCTGGTAACGCAGCATTAAGCGCGCACGCTCCGACACCGGCACTTCACGCCAGCTGAGAAAGGCCAGTTTGGCGCTGGCAATCGCCGCTTCGATTTCTTCGTGGGTAGCCTTGGGGGCCAGCGCTAGCACTTCCTGAGTGGCCGGATCGGTGACTTCAATCAGCTCGCGGGAGCGGCTTTCGACCCAGTCGCCATCGATCAGTTGCAGGATTGTCTTCGCCATCATCTGCTCCAGTAGCCCGCGAATCGGGCCTGATGGCTACTTTTATAGCGCGTAGCTAGGGTTTTGTGGATTGACGATCTTGTGCAATAAATGGACGATCTTGTGCTTGTTATCACCGAGTAACGCCCTATGAGCAGCAAGGTGCAAACGTCCAACTGGCCGTTGCCGGCCAATGGCCTGCGCTTTGTTACGCCGCCGCGCTTGCGCCGCACCTTGGCTACGCATCTCTTGACGCGTGGCTGTTATCCGTTGGCGATGGGTTATTACCCTGAGGCGTACGGACATCAGATGCAACGCCTGCAACCGGACGATTACTTGCTGATTTATTGCCGTGCCGGACGGGGTTGGTTAGATACTGGGGATGGACGATTAGTGGTCGAAGGTGGCGACTTGCTGGTGCTGCCAAAAGGTCTTCCCCACACTTATGGCGCCGACCCGCAACGGCCTTGGACTCTGTACTGGGTGCACTTTACGGGTGAGTGGGTGCCGGAGTACTTGCGTCCGTTGGGCACGGCGCCGATCCAGCGTATCGGCGTGCAACCGCGTTTATTGGCGGCGTTCGACAGTTTGCTGAATGTGCGCCGCGAGGGGCTGAGTTTGCCGCACTTTGTGCATGCCGCTCATCAGTTGCAGGGCATTCTGACTAGTCTGGCGGTGTTGCCCGCGCGGGCTAATTTGAAGTCCGGCCGGGTGTTGGACGTGGATGCGGTACAGGCCGTAATGCGTGCGCATTTGCACGGCAGTTTGAATCTCGATCAGCTGGCCGCGCAGTTCAAGTTGTCGCGCTTTCACTTTGCCAAAACCTACCGGGCGATCAGTGGCCGAGCGCCGATTGAAGATTTTATCCACCTAAAAATGGCCCACGCCTGTCGACTGCTCGATGAAGGTAGCCAGGGCATAGCCCAAGTGGCGCAGCAGTTGGGTTATGACGATGCGTATTACTTCTCCCGGCTGTTTCGCAAAGTGGTTGGCATGGCGCCTAGCCAATATCGGGCGCTGCACCAGGGCTGATGCATTGACTTGCCGGGCCGGCTTGTCTAGCGTGCCGCTCTCTTAGGGTAAGGGTGGAACGGGTGATGAGTAGCGAGGCGGATCGGATCAAGCTGGAAGCGGGCTGGAAAGTGGCGTTGGTCGATGAGTTCGACAAGCCCTATATGCTCGCGCTGGGTGAGTTTTTGCGCACGCAAAAAGCCGCCGGCAAGGTGATCTTTCCGCCGGGGCCGCTGATCTTTAATGCGCTTAACTCGACGCCTTTGGCGCAGGTGAAAGTGGTGATCCTCGGTCAGGATCCTTATCACGGGCCAGGGCAAGCCCATGGCCTGTGTTTCTCGGTGCAGCCGGGCGTGGCCACGCCGCCGTCTTTGCTAAATATCTATAAAGAACTCAAGCGTGACCTGAATATCGATATCCCGGTCCACGGCTGCCTGCAGTCCTGGGCAGATCAGGGCGTGCTGCTGCTCAATACCACCCTGACGGTGGAGCAGGCCGATGCCGGCTCCCACGCCAAGGCCGG
>JBBKVZ010000263.1:0-3751 GCA_037968715.1 Pseudomonas sp. | reverse complement strand
GATGCCAGCAAGGGTCGCGGGCCGAAGTTTGTTAAAGCGCCGGCCGTGCCGCGCTAAGCATATCGTTGCGCCGCAAACGCCAGCCTTCGGGCTGGCGTTTTGCATTCTGCTGTTTGGCTTTATGGTCGGCTAGGGTATTGGCGGTGCGTTTTTTAAGGCTATGTCCCAATTACGTGTTGAGCGCAAAACGTAGGGTGGGCTCTAGCCCACCAAGGCTCTTACTCCGCGCTGGTGGGCTAAAGCCCACCCTACAAAATAGGGCCTGCAACACATAACTAGAACATAGCCTTTTTTAACGCCCGCCGCCGTCATGGAAGAAGAAGGTGTTACGGCCGCTGTTTTTCGCGCTGTACATGGCGCTGTCGGCATGTTGCAGCAGTTGCTCGGTGCTGATGCCGTCGCGTGGGTACAGGCTAACGCCGATGCTGGCGTGGATGGTTAATTCGTGGCCATCAATTAACAGTTTGGTTTGGAAACGCTCATGCAGTTTTTGCACAATCTGCAGAATGTCTTTTTGTTGTTCAAACTGTTCGAGCAGGATTACAAATTCATCGCCACCTAGGCGGGCCACAGTGTCGACTTCGCGGGTAATTGAACTCAATTGCCGTGCCACGGTTTGCAGTACGCGATCACCGACTGCATGGCCAAGGTTGTCGTTAATTTCCTTGAAGTGATCAAGGTCGATAAACAGCACCGCCAGCGATTTGCTGCTGCGCCGCGAATTGGCGATGGCATGTTCGAGTCGTTCAAAGAAATACCGGCGATTAGGCAGCCCGGTAAGGGCGTCGTGCTGGGCAAGGTGATCGAGCTCATTGCGGCTGGTTTGCAGTTCGTTGAACTGATGAATGATTTTAATCTGCATGTCGTGCAGGCTGCGCGCTAGGAGGCCGAGCTCGTCGCTGCGTAATAGCGGTTGCGGGGTGATAGTGCGGTCATGGGTGAAGCGTTTAATGGCGCTCATCAAGCTGTGCAGTGGCTGGGTCATGATGCGCGCGGTGACCGCGGCGAGCAGGGTGGTTAGCAGGCTGAGTAGCGCCATGATTTTGAGGATATTGAAGGCTAGCTGATGCGCGTCGGAGAGGATAAATGCGGCCGGTACGGCGAGGCCCAATACGACGAATTTTTGCCCGTCCTGCTCATCCAGCGGTATGCGCACAAATGTGGCAATTAATTTTTCACCCTGAATCTGCGTGCTGTTGATCTCGACGTTGTTGCTGTTGCCCGCGAGTAATTCGCCAACTGCCGGAAAACTGTCTTGCAGCAAAATGCGTCGGCCGCTATCGAAACCAAAGGTTTGGCTTGGGTCTGGGTGAATTAACACGTCACCCTCGGAGTTGCTTAAAAAGACTTGGTATTGCTGCGGTAAGTTGCTTTGCAGTTGGCTGAATAGCTGGTTCAGACCGATATTAATAACCATCACATTGGGCGGATTGTGCGGGCTTTTTTTACTCAGCAGCGGGCTAGAGATGATGATGCTGGGCTGAGTAAGTGAGGAGTGCGGGCCGAACTCATGGTTAATTGTAAAAGGTGATAAATACACCTCGCCAGGTTGCAGGGACAGTGCCTGGAATACATAGGGCAGGTGCGCTTTTTCTTGCAGGGCGTCGGCGCTAATGCGTTTTAACGCATCATCCGCGCGCTCAACACGCACGCGCTCCAAGCCATAGTCGGCAGTGCCGATCAAGCGTATCTGCAGGTATTGCGGGTTAAGGCTGAGCATGCTGCTAAACGTGTCGGCCAGCTCTGTTTGCGGATCATCCTTGCCGCTGACGGGGTTGGGTGTTTCGAGCAGTTTCAGGGTTTGCGGCAAATTGCCGAGCAGGCGTACGTCTTGACTGGCATTGCTCAGCCCCGCTTGTAAGTTGCGGCCGAGAACTTGGGTGGCGGTCAGTAGGTCACGCTCGGCGGCATTGAGTAGCATGCTGCGACTGGTGGAGTAGGTGAAATAGCCAATCAGTACGGTGACCAGAATGCCAAACAGGGCAAATGCGATGGTTAGTTTGCAGCGAATGCTGAAGCTCATGGCAGTGTCTGCATGGCTGCAGGCTCTAGCTGCATCTGTGTGGACGGCCGGTCGCCAGCGCGGATTTGGCTCCACAGCTGGGCGCGGCGGTTGTCATCTTCGACCGGTTCAAGCCAAAATATTTTGTCTAAATTGCTGTTTTCAGGCCCTGCCTCGATGGTGTTAGAAAGCCCTTGGCGGCGGCTTAGCTCTTTGCTTATGCGTGGCTCTAGGGTGAAGTTGATCCACTCTTCTGCGAGGCGAACGTTCTTTGCACCACGACTGACCGCCCAGCAGTCAAGCCAGGAGAGTGCACCTTCCTTGGGAATGACATAGCCCACATTAGCTCCAGCATCTTGCAATTGTTTGAGTTGTTGGCGGCCATAATTGGCGTACAGCAGAGCAATTTTGTGCTGGCGGAACAGGTTTACCGACTCCTCTGGCTGGCTGTAGAAAGTCAGCACGTTGCGCCGCAGGTCAATTAACTTGTTGTTGATGGCGGCAAATTCAGACTCTTTGATTTGAAAGGGCGCACCACCAAGCAGTAGGTTGGTGATGGAGAAGTTGTGTGTGGCTCCATCATAGGCCAGCACGCGCCCTCGATATTGCGGGTCCCAGAGGCTGGTCAGCGAGGTGGGTGGGCTGCTGAGTTGATTACGGTCGTAAATTAGGCCCATCTCGGCGTAGGTGTAGGGTATCGCGTAAATTTCGCCGTTTTGGCTGATGCCGGGAATGCTTGGTAAGTTGCGAAAACGCCAGAGTTGGCGCTTGGTATTGGGAATATTGGCCAGCTGTAATGGCTGCACTAACTTCTGGTCGATGTAGTACTGCATCTCGGCGGTATTGGCGGCAAAAATATCGAAATCAGCGCCTTGATTGACCCGCATTTTGGCCCTCAGCACTTCATCACTGTCGATTAGGGTGACTTCAACGTTAACGTCGTGCTGCTTGGCAAACTCGTCGACTAAATCTTTGTCTGCATAGCCTGGCCAGGTGAGGATTCGCAATGTTTCCTGTGCGTGGATTGACGTCGCCGCGAAGGCGCACAGCAAGGCGCACAGCAGTAAGCAAGGGACATGAGTTCGGGTCATGAACAAATACCAAAAATGCAGCGATAGCTTCAGTGGATCGGTGGCGGATGGCCGCCCGACTGCTCCAAGTGGCATGGCTTCAGCGTCCAGGCCGATTAGGGTGAGGCGGGTTTATTGATGATAGCCCAGTGCCTGCTGCGGCGAGCATTATTGCTCAGGTTCTTCTATTAGGCGTTTACGAGGAGGGCGTTGGCAGGCTGACCACTAGCCGTGTGCGCGCGATTTATGGAAGTTAGCCGGCGTTGTGCGCAGCTGCTGGCTATTTGCCTAAGGGCGTTTTAGCGACGCGCGATTGCCGCGCGCCGCCGTTTTATCGCGGGTTAGTGCCAAAGCTATTGCCCGCCGTTCAGCTGGCCAGCCACCACAAACCTGCGCCGGCAGTGCCCATGCCGGCTACTCGCACCCAGGCAGCGGCAGCTGTGGGCAGGTAACGAACCAGCGCGTAGCCACTGGCGTGGAGTAGGGCTGTGGCGGCCAGAAAGCCGGCGGCATAGGTCCAAGGGCTGGCGCTACCCGGCAGCTCGGTACCATGGGCGACGCCGTGGACTAAGGCGAACAGGGCAGTCAAACCGACCGCGACAGCCGTTGGCAGGCGCGCGGCCACGCTCACCAATAGTCCAAGTACCAGCACCGACACGGCGATATAGGTTTCCAGTGC
>JBBKVZ010000262.1:0-3176 GCA_037968715.1 Pseudomonas sp. | reverse complement strand
GAGTAGATTGGACGCTCAGCTTGCTTAGGCACGAAGTAGTACATCATGCCGAGGAAGCCCGCAGTCAGGAAAAACCCTACTGCGTTGTGGCCGTACCACCACTGGATCATGGCATCGGTCGCGCCGGCATAGATCGAGTACGACTTGAACATGCTGACCGGCAATTCAAGGTTATTCACAATGTGCAGCAAGGCTACGGTGAGAATGAAACCACCGAAGAACCAGTTGCCCACATAAATGTGCTTAACCTTACGCTTGACGATAGTGCCAAAGAACAAGACGGCGTAGCTGACCCATACCACGGCGATCAGGATATCGATCGGCCATTCCAGTTCGGCATACTCTTTCGAGGAGGTCAGACCTAGCGGCAGGGTAATGGCGGCGAGGACAATGACCGCTTGCCAGCCCCAGAACACCACAGACGCGAGGCTGTCGGAAATTAGCCGGGCTTGTGAGGTGCGTTGCACCACATACAAGGAGCAGGCCATCAGTGCGCAACCGCCGAAGGCGAAGATCACGGAGTTTGTGTGCAGAGGGCGTAACCGGCCGAAGCTGGTCCAAGGCAAGTCTAGGTTGAGTTCTGGCCACACAAGTTGTGAGGCGATTAGAACACCTAGACCCATTCCTACGATTCCCCAAACCACCGTCATAATGGCGAATTGGCGAACCACCTTATAGTTATAAGCAGTCGGACTTATTGCTGAGCTCATGCGTATTTTTTCCACGGTTAATGGATTTTTTTAGGACTAAAAATCGGCCGCAAGTATGGTCAAAGCGCTTGACCATTGCAATGCTCAAGCCAGCAAATTCGGGCTTTACAGGCAAGCTGTAACAAGGTTTTAACCTTGCATAAGGCCTTTTTGGCTGGCTTTTAACGTCCTAGTAACCCTGTGGAGGGCGAGGCATTGCCGTGTAATCGTTGTGAATGGCGGCTGCCCACAGCTTAGTCGAACTACAACTGCTTGATAATGGGTAGACGTGCTAATGCGACACTCTGTCGCAGAATGCGGGGGTATATCGGGGAGGGCACATCCCTGTGCCTGTTAGCGCTGTTCTAGCGCCGGTTCTTCGGGCCGGCGCTGGTTTTGTTGCTGGGTTATTTACTCTGCTGCCGTGCTCCGTGCAGCTTGTTGCGACAGGCTGTAGACATAAGCTGCCAGTAAGTGAACTTTGTCGTTGCCCAGAAAGGCTTGTTGCGCCGGCATAACACCTTGGCGACCGTAACGAATGGTTTGTTGCAGTTGCGCAAGGCTAGTGCCGTAAATAAAGGCTGCGGGAACGCTCAAGTTAGGCGCACCCATCGCGGGAGTACCGAGCCCTTGGGGGCCGTGACACGCCTGACAGTTGCCGGCGAATACGGCTTTACCCGCTTCGATATCAACCTTGCTGCCCTCGGGTAGCTTGCGACCGGCAATTTCGGTCAATACATAAGCTGAAACATTGCGCACACCTGCCTCCCCCAGTACCTCGCCCCAGGCGGGCATTACCGCATGGCGTCCTGCCAGCAGAGTGGTCTGAATCGACTCGGGCTCACCGCCCCAGCGCCATTGACTATCGGCAAGATTGGGGAAGCCAAACGCGCCCTTAGCGTCAGAGCCGTGGCAAATAGAGCAGTTGTTGGCAAACAGCCGGCCGCCCATCTTTAGTGCCTGCGGGTCTTTTGCTACTTCGGCAATGGGCATGGCAGCAAATTTGGCATAAATCGGCCCGTATTGAAGTTCTGCCTTGTCGACTTCCTTTTGCCACTGTTTGACCTGGGTCCAACCGCCGTCGTAACCCGGCAAAATACCTTTCCAGTTGCCTAGACCTGGGTACAGCACCAAGTAAACCACCGCGAAAATGATGGTGCCGACGAATAGCATGAACCACCACTTGGGCAGTGGATTGTCATACTCCTCAATACCGTCAAAACTGTGCCCCATGGTTTGTTCTGTCTGGCCTTTTTGCGTTTCACTTTTACGTGTCGCAAATACCAACCAAAGCAGTGCCAGCAGCGTGCCGACGGTCAAAATTGTTATGTACCAACTCCAGAAAGTGGTCATTCGCTCTTACTCCGGGAAGCTTGTTCTTCACGTTTTTCGGCTTCGGTCGCATCGGCAAAGGGCAGGTTGGCAGCTTCGTCGAAGCTGGCCTTGCGCTTGCCGCTGTAGGCCCAGAGGGCGACGCAAATAAATGCGACTACCACCAGCACGGTTCCCAGACCACGCAGAGTTCCGATGTCCATCAGCCTTACCTCTTGTTTTTGATGGCGGTGCCAAGAGACTGCAAGTAGGCCACCAAGGCTTCCATTTCAGTCTTGCCTTTCACCGCTTCTGCCGCGCCAGCAATGTCGGCGTCGGTGTACGGCACGCCCAGCGTGCGCATGGCTTGCAATTTAGTGGCGGTATTCTCGCCATCTAACTTGTTCTCAACCAACCACGGATAAGCCGGCATGATTGACTCAGGCACTACGTTGCGCGGGTTATAAAGGTGCGCACGGTGCCAGTCATCAGAGTAACGACCGCCGACGCGGGCCAAGTCTGGGCCAGTACGCTTGGAGCCCCACAGGAACGGGTGGTCCCAAACGCTTTCACCGGCAACCGAATAGTGGCCATAACGCTCGGTCTCAGCGCGGAACGGGCGAATCATCTGTGAGTGGCAACCAACGCAGCCTTCACGGATGAAAATATCGCGGCCTTCATGTTGCAAGGCCGTGCGCGGCACCATGCCTTCCACGGGCGTGTTGGTCACGTCTTGGAAGAACAACGGCACGATCTGCACCAAGCCGCCGATGCTCACCGCCAACACCATCAACACGGCCATCAGGCCAATGTTTTTCTCAATGATTTCGTGGTTCATGCATGTGCTCCTTTGGCCATCTGTGCAGCAGCTTCATATTCAGCCGGAACGGCTGCACGCACGGTGCGCCACGTGTTGTAGGCCATCAGCAGCATGCCGATGAAGAAGAATGCGCCACCGATGGTGCGTACCAAAAAGCCTGGGTGGCTGGCGGCTACCGACTCGATAAACGAGTAGGTGAGGGTGCCGTCTTCGTTAACTGCACGCCACATCAGGCCCTGGGTGATGCCGTTAACCCACAAGGCTGCGATGTACAACACCGTACCGATTGTGGCTAGCCAGAAGTGCGCGTTGATCAGGGTTGAGCTGTACATCTGCTCGCGGCCATAGACCTTCGG
>JBBKVZ010000261.1:0-12400 GCA_037968715.1 Pseudomonas sp. | reverse complement strand
GGCGCTGGGCCCATATTGCCTTGGCTAAAGCAGGCGGCCCGCGAACTTGAACTTTGGATCGTGGCCGGCACATTGCCTTTGCCGCCGGATGATCAGCCCCAGGCCAAGCCACACGCTTGCTCGTTGCTGTTTGATGCGCAGGGTCAGCGTGTGGCGCGCTATGATAAATTGCATTTGTTTGATGTTGAGGTTGCCGACAGTCGTGGTCAGTATCGTGAGTCTGACGATTATGCCCATGGTGCACGTTTGGTGCTGGCTGATACGCCAGTTGGCCGGCTGGGTTTAAGCGTTTGTTATGATTTACGCTTTCCTGAAATGTACACAGCGCTGCGCAACGCTGGCGCCGAGATAATCAGCGTGCCGTCGGCCTTCACTGCGGTTACCGGCGCTGCCCACTGGCAGGTGCTGCTGCGGGCGCGAGCAATTGAAACTCAGTGTTATTTATTGGCTGCCGATCAAGGCGGTGGCCATCCGGGCGGACGTGAGACCTTTGGCCATAGCGCGATAGTCGATCCTTGGGGTTCACTGTTGGCAGAGCACGCGCAAGGCCAGGCCGTTTTGTTGGGACAGCGTGATGCGCTGGCGCAAGCGGCTATTCGTCAACGCATGCCGGTGCATAGCCATCGTCGATTTTCTGTGGAGTTGTTATGAGTGAGTTGTTGTTATCTGTCAGTGAGCACTTGCTGGGTCCGGGCGGTTTGGCGATCGACAGCTTGCCAGCGGTATTGGGTGAGTTGGCTGGGCCGGGCATTGATGCTGCCGACCTGTATTTCCATGCCCAAGTCTCGGAGACCTGGGCGCTGGAAGATGGCATCGTTAAAGAAGGTAGCTTCAATCTGGATCAAGGCGTTGGCGTACGGGCGCAGTCTGGAGAGAAAACTGGCTTTGCCTACAGTAATGCCATCACGCCTGAGGCGCTGAGTCAGGCCGCTAGGGCTGCTCGCTCAATTTCCCGCGCAGGACAGCAGGGCCGCGTGCAGGCGTTCAGTAGTGCGCAGGTTTCGGCCTTGTACGCGCCGGATAATCCGCTGGATGTGCTTAGCCGGGCCGAAAAAGTTGAGCTGCTCAAGCGAGTGGACATTGCCACTCGCGCACTAGACCCGCGTATTCAGCGGGTAACGGTAAGTTTGGCCGGCGTGTGGGAGCGTATCTTGGTGGCCGCGCTGGACGGCAGCTTAGCCGCCGATGTTAGGCCGTTGGTGCGTTTTAATGTCAGCGTTATCGTCGAGCAAAATGGTCGCCGCGAACGTGGCAGCCATGGCGGGGGCGGGCGTACCGATTACCGGTTCTTTTTAGATAAAAACGGACAAACCGAAGACCGTGCCATGGGCTATGCCCGTGAAGCGCTGCGGCAGGCGTTGGTTAATCTTGAAGCGATTGCTGCGCCGGCCGGCAGTATGCCAGTGGTGATGGGTGCTGGTTGGTCTGGAGTGCTGCTGCATGAAGCTGTTGGGCATGGTTTGGAAGGCGACTTCAACCGTAAGGGCAGCTCAGCTTACAGCGGGCGAATGGGCGAGAAAGTGGCGTCAAGCCTGTGCACCATCGTCGATGACGGCACTCTGTTTGAGCGGCGCGGCTCGCTAAGCGTCGACGACGAAGGCACGAAAACTCAGTGCACCACGCTGATCGAAAACGGCATTCTTAAAGGCTATATGCAGGACAAACTGAATGCCCGCTTGATGGGCGTCGCCCCAACCGGTAACGGTCGGCGCGAGTCTTATGCCCATCTGCCGATGCCGCGCATGACCAACACTTACATGCTGGCAGGCGCCAGTGACCCAGAAGAAATTATTGCTTCAGTGAAGAAAGGCATCTATTGCGCCAACTTGGGCGGCGGCCAGGTGGATATCACCAGTGGCAAGTTCGTGTTCTCGACCAGTGAGGCGTACTTGATCGAGAACGGTAAAATTACCGCGCCGGTTAAGGGGGCAACTCTAATTGGCAATGGCCCGGAAGCCATGAGCCGCGTATCGATGGTCGGCAACGACTTGGCGCTGGACAGTGGGGTTGGAACTTGCGGCAAAGATGGTCAGTCGCTACCGGTCGGTGTCGGTCAGCCAACATTGAAGATTGACGCGATTACCGTGGGTGGCACTGGTACCTAAGGAGCGGGCGAGTTAACCGCATAGAGTTGCCGTTATTCAGGCATTTCATGCGGTTTAGTCGCCCATGCTGCTTAGCGCAAGCCGCGCTTGGCCTCATCTAGTTCGCGGATGTATTTGAAGATTTTCCGCGTAGTCGCCGGTGGTTTGTTTTGTGCGGCTTCATGCTGGGCCTGCCGGATAAGTTGGCGCAGGTGTTGCCGGTCGGCCTCGGGGTAGTCCGTGACAAAGCTGTCGAGTAGCGCATCTGTGCCTGTGATCAGACGGTCACGCCAGCGTTCCAGATTATGGAAACGCTCGTTGTATTGGCGAGTCGATGCATCCAGTTGGTCGATTAAGGCCAAAATAGACTCAACATCCTGATCGCGCATCAGTTTGCCAATAAAGTGAATATGCCTTTTTCGGGCAATGTTGGCCGTATGCTTGGGCGCGTCGGCCAAGGCTCGGCGCAAAGCGTCGGTCAGTGGCAGGCGTGCGATTAAGTCGGGTTTTAAGGTGGTTAGGCGTTCGCCGAGGTCCACCAGTGCGTGCAGGTCGCGTTTAACCTGGGTTTTACTCTTCTCTTCGGAGAAGTCATCAAGATTTTGAGACATGGGGCTGATCCAATTGGAAACGCTGCCATGATAACCAGACAACGGCCGGCGGTCTCGGCTGAATGTGATGAAGAATTACGGGAGAGACATATGAGCGCATCTGCAACCGTTGGTCCGCAGGCATTACCTGAGCTGCAGGCACAGGTTGAACGGATCATCCAGGAGGCCGCACGCCAAGGCGCGAGTGCCTGTGAGGTGGCGGTTTCGCTGGAGCAGGGCTTGTCGACCTCGGTACGCCAGGGCGAGGTTGAAACCGTTGAGTTCAATCGCGACCAGGGTTTCGGTATTACTTTGTATATGGGGCAGCGCAAAGGCTCGGCTAGCACGTCCGCCAGCGGTGAGGCCGCGATTCGCGAAACCGTAGCTGCCGCATTGGCAATTGCCAAGCATACCTCTGAAGACGATTGCTCCGGCTTGGCCGACGCTGCGCTGATGGCGCAAACATTACCGGACTTGGACCTCTATCATCCTTGGTCGATTACTCCTGAGCAGGCCGTTGAGCAAGCGTTGAGCTGTGAAGCTGCGGCTTTTGCCCATGATGCGCGGATTAAAAATGCCGATGGCACCACCCTCAGCACGCATCAAGGTTGCCGTGTGTATGGCAACAGCCATGGCTTTATCGGTGGTTATGCCAGTACGCGGCACAGTTTGAGCTGCGTGATGATTGCCGAAG
The DNA here is from genome assembly GCA_037968715.1 of Pseudomonas sp. GTDB lineage: Bacteria > Pseudomonadota > Gammaproteobacteria > Pseudomonadales > Pseudomonadaceae > Aquipseudomonas. The sequence continues at coordinate 9,032 of JBBKVZ010000261.1, read as the reverse complement.
CCGCTGGCCTGATGCAGCGCGATTACTGGTACGACGTTAATCGTCAGGGTGAACTGTTGGGCGCTGCCACGCTGATCGGTCAACGGGCTGCTGAGCGTGCGGTGAGTCGCCTGGGTGCGCGGCCAGTACCGACCTGCGAGGTGCCTGTGCTGTTTGCTGCGGAAGTGGCCACGGGCTTGTTTGGCCACTTTTTAGCGGCTGTCTCGGGCGGCAGCCTGTATCGCAAATCGTCGTTTCTTGAAGGCTCTCTGGGACAGCAGCTATTTCCCGACTGGTTGAGTCTTGAGGAGCGTCCGCATATTGCGCGAGCCTTGGGCAGCGGTAGCTTTGATGGCGATGGCTTGGCCACCTACGACAAGTTTTTTGTGCAGAATGGTGAATTGCAGTCGTACATCCTCGGCACTTATTCGGGCCGCAAACTAGGGTTGCCGAGCACGGCTAACTCCGGCGGCGTACATAACCTGTTTGTGAGTCATGGTGATGATAATCAAGCCGCTTTGCTTAAGCGTATGGGCCGCGGCTTGCTGGTCACTGAGTTGATGGGCCAAGGCCTGAATCTGCTTACCGGCGATTATTCGCGCGGGGCGGGCGGTTACTGGGTTGAGAACGGTGAAATCCAGTTTCCGGTACAGGAGGTGACTATCGCTGGTAATTTGCGCGATATGTTCAAGCAAATAGTGGCGGTAGGTAATGACCTTGAGCTGCGCAGCAATATTCGCACCGGTTCAGTATTGATCGAACGAATGACTGTCGCAGGTAGCTAGCGGTGCTGGCGAGTAGGGCGTTGTTACGCCTTATTCGCCCTCATCGAAAAAGTTATTAATCAGTTCTATGGCCGCGTGCAAGGCCTCTTGCTCCTGTTCACCTTCGGTGTGTAGGTGCAGTGTGGTGCCTTTGCCTGCCGCTAACATCATTACTGCCATGATGCTTTTGCCGTCAACCAAGCTTTCGCTGTTGCGACCTAGGCGAACCTGGCAGGGGAAGCGACTGGCCACGCCGACGAACTTGGCCGCTGCTCGGGCATGCAAGCCTAGCTTGTTGATGATAATAATTTCGCAGGCGAGCATGACGCGTTGAATCCTATGTTGGGAGGTCGCGGTGACGAACCTGGAGATTCTTAAGCTGTGGTTTGAGTGTTTGTCCTAGTCGTTCGGCCAGATACACCGAGCGGTGATGCCCTCCCGTACAGCCAACAGCGATGGTGACATACGCGCGATTACTGGCGGCAAAACGCGGCAGCCATTTATGCAGGTAAGCGTGAATGTCGTGGTACATCTCCTCGGCGTCCGGCTGTGCGTTCAGGTAGTCAATGACCGGTTGATCAAGGCCTGAGTACTCGCGTAAGTCGGGCTTCCAGTACGGATTCGGTAGACAGCGAACATCAAATACTAAATCGGCATCGACCGGCATGCCGCGCTTAAAGCCAAATGATTCGATTAAAAAAGCAGTGCCCGGCTCGGGCTTGTTCAGTAAACGCAACTTGAGTGTGTCGCGCAGCTGGTACAAGTTTAGGTTGGTGGTGTCGATCTGTAAGTCGGTGAGGTCGCGTATGGGCCCCAGCAGCACGCTTTCATCGCGAATCGCCTCGGCCAATGAGCGTCGCTCGTGGGTAAGCGGATGACGCCGGCGAGTCTCGGAGAAACGCTTTAGCAGGGTGTCTTCATCGGCATCCAAATACAGCACATCACACTGAATGTGCCGTGCGCGAACTTCGGCTAATAGCTCGGGGAAGCGCTGCAGCTGACTGGGCAGGTTGCGGGCATCAATAGACACTGCAACTTGCGGCTGCAACAGCTCTGTTTGCAGTAGGGTCCGCTCGGCGAGTTCGGGCAGCAGTCCCGCCGGTAAATTATCGATGCAATAAAAGCCGTTGTCCTCAAGAACATTAAGGGCCGTACTCTTGCCGGAGCCAGAGCGGCCACTAACGATGATCAGGTGCATGCTTAGTGACCGCTCTGCACGTCGACCACTACTTGGAACAGTGCTTCGCTGCTCTGCGCTTGGCGCAGGCGTTCGCGTACATCTGCACGATCAAGCATGCTGGCGATTTGGCGCAATAGCTCAAGGTGTTCATCGGTTGCTGCTTCAGGCACCAGCAAGACGAACAGCAAGTCGACGGGTTCACCATCAATGGCATCAAAGTCCACTGCGCTGCTTAGGTGCAGCACGGCGCTCAATGGTGACTGGCAGCCGGTTAGGCGGCAGTGCGGAATGGCAATGCCATTACCGAAACCGGTCGAACCGAGTTTCTCGCGGGCAATTAGGCTCTCAAAGATGTCCTGCTCATCTAGGTCCGGTAATTCACCGGCAACTAAATGCGCAATCTGTTCGAGGACGCGTTTTTTGCTGCCGCCCGGCACGTTCACTAAAGAACGGCCGGGGGTCAGGATATTTTCAAGTCGGATCATAGGAAGGGATTGGTGTCAGCGTGCCGTAGCGCCTTGCAGGCGTTCAAGCTGCTTTTCCTTATGTTTGATCAGTTGGCGGTCGAGTTTGTCAGCGAGTAAATCTATCGCTGCATACATGTCTTGATGCTCTGCATTGGCGACGACTTCGGCGCCGGCTACGTGCAAGGTGGCTTCGATTTTTTGCTTGAGTTTTTCGACTTCCATGGTCACCTGTACATTGGTGATCCGGTCAAAGTGGCGTGATAGTCGGGCAAATTTCTCGTCGATGTAATCACGCAGGGCGTCGGTCACATCCAGTTGGTGTCCACTGATGTTGACTTGCATACCACATTCTCCTTCTTGCCGTGTGTAAGCAGCAGTCAAACAAGGCTGCCGCCGGAAAATCATACTTGTTCAAGTGTGGTTCAAATTAGTCGTTTGCGCTCGCTCGACGGCGCTATTCCAAGGGATTCACGATACTTGGCAACAGTGCGACGAGCGACTTGGATACCCTGTGCTTCCAGTAAACCAGCGATCTTGCTGTCGCTCAACGGCTTTTTGGCGTTTTCGGCGGCCACCAGTTTTTTTATGATGGCCCGAATTGCCGTGGACGAGCATTCGCCGCCTTCTGAGGTGCTGACATGGCTGGAAAAGAAATATTTTAGTTCGTAAATGCCGCGCGGGGTGTGCATGAATTTTTGCGTGGTCACCCGTGAAATGGTTGATTCATGCATGCCTACAGCTTCGGCAATGTCGTGCAGGACCAGCGGTTTCATCGCTTCGTCACCGTACTCAAGAAAGCCGCGCTGGTGCTCGACAATCTGCGTGGCCACTTTCATCAGCGTTTCGTTGCGGCTCTGTAAACTCTTGATGAACCAGCGCGCTTCTTGCAGCTGATTGCGCATAAAAGTGTTGTCGGCACTGGCATCTGCGCGCCGAACGAAACCGGCATACTGCGGATTTACCCGCAGGCGCGGCACGGTTTCTTGATTGAGTTCTACCAGCCAGCGCTCATTGTGCTTGCGCACAATAACGTCGGGCACCACATACTCGGGTTCGCTGGCCGAGATTTGCGAGCAAGGCCTTGGGTTAAGGCTCTGAATCAGCTCAATAACTTGGCGCAGGTCATCTTCTTTGAGCTTTAGGCGCCGCATCAGCTGGTTGTAATCACGGCTACCGAGCAGCTCAAGATGATCGCTGGTGAGGCGTTTGGCTTCGACGAGCCAAGGTGTCGTGGCGGGCAGTTGGCGCAATTGCAACAGTAGGCACTCGCGCAGGTCGCGGGCGGCCACCCCTGCTGGCTCAAACTGTTGGATGCGATGTAAAACCGCCTCAACCTCATCGAGTTCAATGTCCAGCTCGGGATCGAAAGCTTCGACTATTTCTTCGAGGCTTTCTTCTAAATAGCCGTTGCTGCCAATGCAGTCGATCAACGTCGCTGCAATCAGCCGGTCGGTGTCCGACATCGGGGCCAAGTTGAGCTGCCAAAGCAGGTGGCTGTGTAGGCTTTCGCCGACGGATGTGCGGCTGGTGAAGTCCCAGTCATCATCATCGCTACTGCTGTTGCTGGGCAAACTGCTGGCGCTGGTTTGGTAAATATCTTCCCAAGAGGTATCTACCGGCAGCTCGTTGGGAATGCGCTCGCCCCAGTCGCCCTCATCGAGGCTGTCGACGGTCGGCGCTGACTCTTGGTGATCTGGCTGTTCGGGCGCGCTGGCTGCTTGAGCATGTTCGACGTTGTCAGCCATCGGGTCGGCATTGTCGAAGTCTTCGCCTTCTTCTTGGCGCTCCAGCATAGGGTTTGCCTCCAGCGCCTCTTGGATCTCTTGTTGCAGATCGAGGGTGGAGAGTTGCAGTAAGCGGATGGCTTGTTGCAGCTGAGGAGTCATCGTCAGCTGCTGGCCCATTTTAAGGACTAGCGATGGTTTCATAGCAGGCTTAGCACCTTATTCGCCGACGCAATTGCGTCATCTACTACAGGGCGCCAAGGCGCCCACAATAAGCAAATTATATGCCCGAGCTGGGAGTATTTCCCGGCCTATCGCAATTATCTTTGGGGTTGAGTTAAAGACGAAACTCTTGGCCCAGATAAACATCCTTCACTAACTGGTTGGCTAGGATAGTTTCGGCATTGCCCTCGGCAATTAATTGCCCATCACTAACGATGTAAGCTGTTTCGCAGATATCTAAAGTTTCCCGAACGTTGTGGTCGGTGATTAATACGCCAATGCCTTTGGCTTTTAATTGATAGATGATTTGTTTTATATCGCCGACAGAGATGGGGTCAACGCCCGCAAAAGGTTCATCCAACAGGATGAACTTTGGTGCTGAGGCCAGTGCTCGAGCGATCTCCACGCGACGACGTTCGCCACCCGACAAACTCATGCCTAGGTTGTCGCGAATGTGGGTGATGTGGAATTCCTGCAGCAAGCCTTCGAGCGCTTCGCGGCGTGCTGAGCGGTCGAGCTCTTTGCGGGTTTCGAGGATCGCCATGATGTTGTCAGCGACCGACAGTTTGCGAAAAATCGAAGCTTCTTGCGGCAGGTAACCAATGCCGGCAAGTGCACGTCCGTGCATCGGCAGGAAGGTGACATCCTGTTGGTCGATGAGGATTCGACCTTGGTCTGCAGCAACCAAGCCAACGATCATATAAAAGCAGGTGGTTTTACCTGCACCGTTGGGGCCCAGTAAGCCGACGATTTGACCGCTGTCGATCGACAGGCTGACGTCGCGTACGACTTGGCGGCCTTTATAGCTTTTGGCTAAGTGTTGGGCTGTCAAAGTGGCCATTAGGGTGTGGTCTGCGCAGGTTTGTTCTTCGGTAAAATAATCATGTCAATTCGTGGTCGCGGGGTGGTCACGCTGCCGCTAGTGGCGCGGCCGGCGTTGACGATTTGACGCTTGGTGTCGTAAACGATTTTCTCGCCTTCGAACGTGTTGCCTTCTTGAATGACTTTGGCTTGATCGATCAGCACGATACGTTCATTGCTGGCGTAGTACTGAATAGTGATGCCGTAGGCCTTAACTACCTGCTTATCAAGTGAAGGCTGTTGCTCGTAGTAGGCGGGCTTGCCGACCGCAGTAAACACGTCGATATCGCCCTGCGGCGTTTGCGTGATAGTTACAGTGTCACCCATGATTTTCAGGGTGCCCTGAGTGATCACCACGTTGCCGCGATACACGGCAACGCCTTGTTTGTCATCGAGTTCGGCACTGTTAGCCTGCACGCGTATAGGTTGTTCGCTATCGGTCGGCAGCGCCCAGGCGCCGGCGCTGAAAAGCGCGCTGCTCAAGCTGAGCAGGAGTGGGATGGTTTTAACGAACCGCATGCTGGCCTCTTACGTTGGACAGCAGGAGCATCCTGCCGTCATTCAAGTACGCTTTCATTCCTTGTGCCGTGGTCACTCCATTGGCGGCCTCGATTCTAACGGCTTGCTCGGTCTGCGCATAATCTTTGTCTGGGAATACGGTTAGGCGGCTAGTGGTTAGAATGGTTGGTCGACCCTTGGCGTCGGTACGTGCGACCCGCACGGCGTCAATTAACTCTACTTGTTTGCCCTCTGGGGCAACTTCGCCACGCTCGCTCTGCACATGCCATGGCAGTTCGGTGCCGCGGTAGACCAGTAGGTCCGGCTTGGTCAGCAAAGTTATGTCGCTGCTTTTAATGTGCTCAAGTTTGCTGCTGGTCAGTTGGTTGGCAAGTTTACCGTCTAACTGAAATTGGGTGCTCTTGGCATTTATGACATAAAAGTCGATGTCATTATCAGTGCCCTGGTCGGCGCTTTGCTTGGTAAAGGACTCCGGGCGAATATTCCAGTAGCCGGCGGCGGCCAGTAAGACGGCCAGCGTTACGAGGATTAGGCTGCGGCGCAGGTTTTTCAGCATGCTGATCATTGCAGGTAGACCGCTTGGGCGGCCTCAAGATTGTCTTGGGCACGCAGGATTAATTCACAAAATTCGCGAGCAGCACCTTCGCCGCCACGTGCTTGCGTAACGCCGTGGGCATGCTGACGAACCAGTTCATTGGCATTGGCGACTGCCATGCCTAGGCCCGCGCGGCGAATAACCGGCAGGTCTGGTAGGTCGTCACCTAAATAGGCCACGTCGGCGTAGTTTAAGCCGAGTTCGCCGAGTAGCTCATCAAGAACCACAAGTTTATCTTCACGGCCTTGGTAAAGGTGTTGAATGCCCAGGTTTTGCGCGCGGCGTTCAACAATGGGCGTACTGCGCCCGCTGATGATGGCGGTGCGTATACCGGAGGCAATGAGCATTTTAATGCCTTGGCCGTCGAGCGTGTTGAAGGTCTTAAATTCGCTGCCGTCGGCGAGAAAGTACAGGCGGCCGTCGGTCAATACGCCGTCAACGTCGAAGATTGCCAGCTTGATCCCGCGGCCACGCTGTAACAGCGCCTGATCTTCTTTGGCACTGTTCATTACATGACTCCTGCGCGCAATAGATCGTGCATGTTCAGTGCACCAATGGGGCGGTCGTTTTGATCGGTTACCACCAGTGAATTAATTTTATGGTCTTCCATGATTTTCAGCGCTTCGGCCGCAAGCATTTCGGCGCGTGCGGTTTTGCCGTGAATGGTCATGACTTCGTCGATGCTGGTCTGGCGAATGTCGATGCCGCGATCAAGGGTGCGGCGCAGGTCGCCATCGGTAAATATCCCGGCAAGGCTGCCGTCGGTTTCGAGCACCACAGTCATGCCCAAGCCTTTCTGGGTTATTTCCATCAGGGCGTCGCGCAGGCTGGTACCGCGCGTAACTTGCGGCAGGCTCGCGCCACTGTGCATAACGTGCTCGACCTTAAGCAGTAGGCGTCGGCCAAGGGCGCCGCCGGGATGGGAGAAGGCGAAATCCTCGGCGGTAAAGCCGCGGGCTTCTAGCAAGGCGATGGCCAGTGCGTCGCCTAATACTAGCGAGGCAGTTGTTGATGAGGTCGGTGCTAGTTTAAGCGGGCAGGCCTCTTGGCTGACGCGTGCATCAAGGTTGACTTCGGCGGCCTTAGCCAGCGCTGAATCGGGGTTGCCGGTCATGCTGATAAGGCATATACCCAAGCGCTTAATCAGCGGCAGCAGGGTGATTATTTCGGCAGTTGAACCTGAATTCGACAAAGCCAAAATAACGTCATCACGGGTGATCATGCCCATGTCGCCGTGGCTGGCTTCCGCTGGATGGACAAAAAATGCGGTAGTGCCAGTGCTCGCCAAGGTGGCCGCGATCTTGTTGCCGATGTGCCCGGATTTGCCCATGCCCACCACCACTACGCGGCCCTTGCTGCTTAAAATGAGCTCGCAGGCGCGGACAAAGTTCGCATCTATTCGTGGCAGCAAAGCCTCTACGGCTTCTATCTCAAGACGTATGGTGCGCTGTGCAGACTGGATCAGCTCGCTGGACTGGCTCATAGGGTAAATGCTGTGCCGGATTAAAAGCCGATGATTATAACGTTAAAGCAGCCTTTGCTCACCCAGGATTGTTCGTTAGTGCGATTACGCCCAAGTGTTGTCGGTTTCTGTCTTGGGGCGAGCCAGTTGTCGATGTTATAGTGCGCAGCTTAAATCGGCCCTCCAGGGGCGGGTGTCTTGGCTGCAAGGCGCTGCGTCAGAATAGTGTAGGGAGCGTAAGGAGTTTAAATGAGCGCCGAGAGTGTCAATGCCGTCGAGTTGCGAGGGGTCACCTTCAAGCGCGGCGAACGCAAAATTTTCGACAACGTCGATATCTTTATTCCGCGTGGCAAGGTCACCGGCATCATGGGGCCTTCCGGTTGCGGAAAAACCACATTGCTGCACCTTATTGCGGCGCAGCTCAAGCCTTCGCAGGGTGAGATTTTAGTCGCGGGGCAAAACTTGCCAACGTTATCGCGTAACGAATTGTTCGATATGCGTAAACAGATGGGCGTGCTGTTTCAGAGCGGCGCTCTGTTTACCGATCTAGATGTGTTTGAGAACGTGGCTTTCCCGTTACGTGTGCACACCAAGTTGCCCGAGGAGATGATCCGCGACATCGTCTTAATGAAGCTGCAGTCGGTTGGTCTGCGTGGTGCAGTAGCCTTGATGCCGGATGAGCTGTCTGGTGGCATGAAGCGCCGTGTAGCCTTAGCACGGGCGATTGCCTTGGACCCGAAAATATTGATGTATGACGAGCCCTTTGTCGGGCAAGACCCAATTGCCATGGGCGTATTGGTGCGTCTGATACGCTTGCTCAATGATGCCTTGGGTATCACCAGTATCGTGGTTTCTCACGACCTGACTGAAACGGCGAGCATTGCCGACTATTTGTACGTGGTGGGTGATACACAGGTGCTCGGTCATGGCACCCCGGATGAATTAATGAACTCTAGCAACCCGCGTATTCGTCAGTTTATGCAAGGTACTCCCGACGGTCCCGTGCCGTTTCACTATCCGGCCAGCGATTATCGCCGCGATCTTCTGGGAGAGAATTGATGCGTCAGCTTGCAATGCTTGATCGGCTCGCGTTGTTTGGTCGCTCGGGGCTTACGGTGGTCGAAGCGCTCGGTCGCTCAACAGTATTCCTGTTTCGCGTATTGCTTGGCCGTAATAGCCTGGGTAATGGTTTTCAGTTGCTGGTTAAGCAGTTGTATTCCGTTGGCGTGTTGTCGCTGGCTATTATTGTCGTGTCGGGA
>JBBKVZ010000260.1:0-5817 GCA_037968715.1 Pseudomonas sp. | reverse complement strand
CTGCTAGCGCGGCTGCTGGTGTTGGCACTGCTGCTGCGGTGCGTTGGCGGCGTTTTGCCGTCTTGGCGTTCACGCAGAATCCGCGCCACGGTTTGCAGCATTTCGTCGTGGTCCAAGGGTTTGGCGATGTAGTCAATGGCACCCATTTTCATCGAGTCGACCGCCGAGCGCCGGCTGGCATAGCTGGTCATGATCAGCACGGGCGTGCCTTGTGCCAGTTTGATCATCTCAGTGCCCGGCGCGCCGGGCAGGCGCAGGTCACTGACGATCATGTCAAAGCTGGCGATGCTGAAGTGCTCTTGTGCTTCTTGCACCGAGCCGGCTTCACTGACTTGATATTGATTGCGCTCAAACAAACGGCGCAGCGCTGAACGGATAATGGTTTCGTCTTCGACGATGAGAATGTGCGGCATCAAATAAAGCTCTCTCGACGGTCTGAAGTTGCGGCGGATGGTGCATCGATAAACCTAGGCAATGTGACCCTAAAGCGAGTGCCGCGTTGGCGCTCGAGGTCGGCTGGGCTGTCAATGGTAATCTGACCATAATGCTCTTCCACGATCGAATAGACCAGTGAAAGGCCGAGCCCTGTGCCTTGGCCAGGGTCTTTTGTGGTGAAAAAAGGTTCGAATAGGCGATCAATAATAGCTTTGGGAATCCCCGTGCCTTCGTCTTCAACCTGCAGTTCTATGGTTTGCGTGGTGGCGCTGGTTTTAATGCGGATGGCACCGCCTGTGGTGGACGCATCACGGGCATTCGAGAGCAAGTTGATCAGCACTTGAGCAAGGCGTTGCGGATCACCGCTGGCTGAGTGTTGCGGGTCGCAAAGATTGAAAAACTGCACCTCGACACTGTCGCGATTAAGCGCAAGTAAATTGATCGCCTGTTGCGCTACATCGGCCAAGCAAACCCGTTCATCGTTCTGCTGATGGTTGCCGGCATGGGCAAAGTTCATCAGCGATTGCACGATGCGTGATACGCGTTGGGTCTGCTGCAGAATTTGCGTACTAATTTCCACCAGTTCGGGGTCATCTTCCCGTTCGTAATGCAGGTTTTGCGCGAGGCAGGCGATCCCGGTGATCGGGTTGCCGATTTCGTGGGCAACCCCAGCGGCTAGGCGGCCAATTGAGGCGAGGCGCTCGGAGTGCGTTAGCTTGTCTTCCAGCAGCTGGGTGTCGGTCAGGTCTTCAAGCAAAATAACCAGACCGGTATTGCCGGGCGATAGCGGTTCATTGATCGCCGCTTTACGTAGGTTGAACCAGCGTACATGGCCGTCAAGCTCCAGTCGCTGCTTGTGCAAATGCTCTACTGGCACCTGTACAAAGCAGCAGAGCAAACTCTTCCAGGGTTCTTTGAGAGTATTTAAGCGTGAGCCAATGACTTGCTGGGCAGATATCTGCGTCATGTTTTCCATGGCCAAATTCCACATCAGCACCTCTTGGTCCTTGGCCAGCGAACAAACGCCCATCGGTAACTCTTGCAGGGTTTGTCGGTGGTAGCGGCGCAGTGTGTCGAGCTCGGCAGCCAAGCCGGTTAGGCGCGAGCGATAGTCTTCCAGGCGGTTTTCAATAAAGTGAATGTCTTCACTGACATAACTTTCATTGCCAGATTGATACGGCAGAAAATTTTCCACTATTTCCTGAGCCACTCCGGGGCCCATAAGTCCGGAAAGGTTGGCCTCTAGGCGATCACGCAGTCGGCGCAGGGCGTAGGGGCGATGCTCATTGAAGGGCAGGTGGAGGTCTTGCAATGCCTGCTCAACTTCTTTGTGCGCCACCACGGCGCCCAGTGGCTTGGCCAGTTGGTTGACGAAATCCTGCGGTGAATGCACCAGCAGTTCGCGCCGTTGTGGGCGTGAAATATTGTCCACCGCGCAGGCTTCGGCTGCGCTGCGCTCTTCGCTGCTGGCTTCGCTGAACAGCGACACCAAGGCGAAAATAATGATATTGGCGGCCAGCGAGGCAATGGCCGCGAGGTGCCAGTTATTGTCGCTAAATACGTAAATGAGCTCGAAAAACGGTATGTGGACTTCTTGAAAACTAAACAATAACGGCAGCAGGATGCTGGCCAACCAAACGGCCATACCCGCCAGTAAGCCGGCGATGAAGCCACGATGGTTCGCTGCAGGCCAATACAGCACGGCCAGCACACCGGGCAAAAACTGCAAGGTGGCAACAAATGAGGCAATGCCTAGGTTGGATAAGTCCTGCTCGGCGCCCAGCAACAGGTAAAAACCGTACGCGGCCATGATGATGGTGGCAATCAGCGCGCGCCGCGTCCATTTCAGCCAGCGGTAGATATTGCCCTCAGCCGGTGGTTGATACAGCGGCAGTACCAGATGGTTGAGGGCCATGCCAGACAGCGCAAGGGTCATCACGATAATCAGCCCACTGGCGGCCGACAGCCCGCCGATATAAGCGATTAAGGTCAGCAACTGGCTGTTGACCGCAATCCCTAAGCCGAGCGTGAAGTATTCGGGGTTGGTCGGCGTGCCGAGTTTTAGCCCGGCCCAGAGAATCGGCGGTACTGCCAGGCTGATCAGCAGCAGAAATAATGGGAAGCCCCAACTGGCGGTGATCATCGCGCGTGGATTGAGGTTTTCCGTGAACGCCATGTGGTACATGTGCGGCATGACGATAATGGAGGCGAAGAACATCAGCAGTAGGGTGCGCCACGGGCCTTCTTCAAGGGGCGTGCGCAAGGCCTCAAGGGTGTCGTGATTTTGTCTCAGCCAGTCGCTCAGTTCGGCGAAGCTGCCAAATACCCCATACACCGCATACAGGCCAATGCAGGCCAGGGCGATTAATTTGACCAGCGACTCAAAGGCAATCGCGATCACCAGTCCTTGGTGTTTGCCGCGGGCGGCCACATGCCGTGAGCCAAACAAAATGGTGAACAAAATAATCAGTACGCAAAAGCTCAACGCCACGCGGTTTTGTACCGGCTCATGGGTGAGAATGCCGATGGAGTCGGTGACTGCTTGAATCTGTAAGGCCAGCAGTGGCAGCACGCCAATCAGCATGAAAATGGTGCTCAACGTGCCGGCCCAGGTGCTGCGAAAGCGAAAAGCAAACAGATCGGCCAAGGAGGCTAGCTGGTAGGTGCGCGTGATCCGTAAGATGGGGTAGAGCAGCACTGGAGCAAGTAAAAAGGCTGCAGAAATACCCAGGTAAATGGCTAAAAAGCCATAGCCATACTGATAGGCCAAACCGACCGCGCCATAAAATGCCCAGGCGCTGGCATACACCCCCAGTGACAGGGTGTAAGTCAGCGGGTGGCGGATGATTGCGCGAGGAACCCAGCCGCGATCAGTGACCCAAGCCACGCCGAAGAGGATTAATAAATAGCCGGCGCTGATTAGAATCAGCTGGCTGAGGTTAAAGCTCGTCAGCATCACGGGGGCTCTGCAAGATATAGGTCACGGCAATCAGAATGAGCCACAACAGGTAGGGGCGATACCAATCGCCGTTGGCGTCAATCCACCAGTCCATGATCGCCGGCGAAAACAGATAAATGCCTACGACTAAAAGCAACACCAGTCGGTAAATGTACATGTGTAGCCTCGTGTCGAAGATCGTCCCATGTTAGCGGAACGCCGTTGGCATAAGCCATAAAGACCCTGGCGAAAAACCGCCGGCTAACGTTGCAGCTGGCGCGGCTGCCGGTGAATCATTGCAATTGGCTTTCAGCTAGGCACAACACCTGCGGGATGCGTGCAACTCGCCAGTGCTGGCTGGCCCACTTGAGGATTTCACTAGGGCTTAGCTGCAGCAATGCGGCGGGTGCTTCTTGGCCGAGTGCACGTAACGCACGCATCAGTAATGGGCGGGCTTGGTCGGCTTGTAGCGGTGGCGCACGGTAGGCTTTACCTAGCTTGTGGCCGTCTGGTTGGGTTATCAGCGGCACATGCAGGTAGCTCGGTGCCGGGATGCCCAGCAATTCTTGCAGGTACAGTTGGCGCGGTGTGGAGTCGAGCAGGTCGGCGCCGCGCACTATGTTATTGATGCCTTGAAACGCATCGTCGAGTACTACGGCCAGTTGGTAGGCGTGCAGGCCATCACGGCGGCGGATGACAAAGTCGCCAACCTCGCGGCCCAGATGCTGGCTGAACTGGCCTTGTACTCGGTCATTAAACCCGTAATTTAATTCCGGAACGCGCAGGCGAATAGCCGCCGCGTGCCACGGATGCCGGGCATTGCGGCAATGGCCGGGATAGATGCCGTGGTAGTTTTCCAGCTGTTTACGTGAACAGGTGCATGCGTAGGCGAGCCCCAGACTGAGCCACTGTTGCAGCACTTGGGCATAAGCTTCATGGCGTTCGCTTTGGCGCAGCACGGGGCCGTCCCATTCAAAGCCATAGAGTTCAAGCGTCTCAAGAATGGCGTTTTGTGCGCCGGGGACTTCGCGCGGTGGATCGAGGTCTTCGATGCGCAGCAACCAGCGTCCGCCGACCGAGCGGGCATCCAGATAGGAGGCGAGCGCAGCCACTAGGGAGCCAAAGTGTAAATAACCGCTGGGAGTCGGGGCGAAGCGCCCGATATATGTGGATGGCGGCATATTCTGCTCGGCTGAGTCGCCTGACTCTGTCGGTTTCAAGTGCGGCAGGCGCGGTTGCAGTTGATCTGCTCGGCAATATTTGCAGCACAAACAACACGGGGCGCCGAAGCGCCCCGTACTGGGATCAGGAACCGACCTGTTTCTCGCGAATTTCCGCGAGGGTTTTGCAATCAATGCAAAGGGTCGCGGTAGGCCGTGCTTCGAGTCGGCGAATGCCGATTTCTACGCCGCACGAGTCGCACCAACCGTAGTCGTTGCCTTCGATTAGCTGCAGGGTCTCGTCGATTTTCTTGATCAGTTTGCGCTCACGGTCACGTGCGCGCAGCTCCAGGCTGAACTCTTCTTCCTGGCTGGCACGGTCAGAGGGGTCGGCGAAGTTAGCTGCCTCATCCTGCATATGGTGCACAGTGCGATCAACTTCCTGCATTAGCTCGAGTTTCCAAGCTTGCAGAATGCCGCTGAAATGCAGGCGCATGGGGCTGCCCATGTACTCTTCGCCCTTAACTTCTTTATAAGGTGCGAAGCCACGGTTCAGTGGGCTGCTGTTTTTAGCTGGAGCTTTCGCTTTAGCTTTGGTTGGTGCTTTTGCTGGTGCTTTGGTGGGCATGGCAAACCGCCTCTCACTGTCTCTAATCCACTGCGCAGTAACGCTATCCTTTGCCAGCTTGGGCTGGCCCTGCGGCTGCAAGCGGGCGAACTTACCAGAACACTTCCGGCCGCGCTACTCCCGGTTGTCGCGCTTGCTACTGTTGTTGGCAATGCTTGCGTAGAATTACCGCCTTAATTTGCCCGAGGAAGGCCCATGGCCCCGCTCTACAGCGCGCGTAGCAGCGCCATCGAACCTTTCCATGTTATGGCCCTTTTGGCTCGCGCTAATGAATTACAGGCGAACGGTCATGATGTGATTCATTTGGAAATCGGCGAACCCGACTTCAGCACTGCCGCGCCGATTATTGCTGCGGGGCAGGCGGCGCTGGCGGCTGGGCAAACCCGTTACACTGCCGCCCGCGGCTTGCCGCAATTGCGCGAGGCCATCAGCGGTTTTTATCAGCAGCGCTATGGCGTGAGTATTGATCCGCAGCGCATTTTGATCACCCCCGGCGGCTCTGGAGCATTGCTCTTGGCCACCAGCTTGCTGGTCGATCCGGGCAAGCACTGGCTGTTGGCCGATCCCGGTTATCCGTGCAATCGGCATTTTTTGCGATTGGTGGAAGGGGCCGCGCAACTGGTGCCGGTCGGTCCCGAGGTGCGTTATCAGCTGAC
>JBBKVZ010000259.1:0-4022 GCA_037968715.1 Pseudomonas sp. | reverse complement strand
CCGCAGCTTGCCTTCGGGCGGGATGCCGGGTACGGCCATGTCTTGCAATTGGCCGCCATATACCGGCTCTGCCACTACGCCGAGACGTTGCAGCGTGGCCTCGTCGCCGGGCCTTGGCTCAATCGATAAACGCACCAACATTGAGGTGGCACTGATCGCGTTAGGCTCTGGCGGATGGCCGCGGCCATCTTTGATATGGCAGTTCTGGCAGCCGTTGGTGTTAAACAGCGGGCCGAGGCCATCGCGAGCGGTGGTGGTGGCGGGCGCGCTGACCCACGGGTTACGAAAAAAACTGTTGCCGACGCTAAAATCTAGGCGCCGCAAAGGCGACAGATTGGCCGAGGGCTGCGAGAAAGCATTGTGGTCGCTGCGCAGCACTGTTGCGCTGCCGGCCGACATCGCCTCGCCGGGTTCGGCGGTTGCGCGTGGCTGTTCACAGGCGGCCAAGCTCAGCAGCAACACAAGGCTGCAGCTGAGTTGAATAAAAGGGCGGTGACGCATGCGCTATTAATCCGAAAAAGCCCGCAGGTGTCGGCTCCGTATGGGACGCCACCTGCGGGCTGACTGTGCCGATTAGAACTGGTGGTCGGCTGTTTCTGGATTTAGATCGCTGATTCCCAATTTACCGGCAGCTTGCTCGATCACTGCAGTCTGCGTGACCAGTGCAGCAATGGCGTCACGGACAATCTGCTGGCCAGCGGTGTTGTTTGCGCCGATCAACTGATCAAAGTGTTGACCGTTGTTGGCACTATCAACCAAGGCCTGCAACTTAGCTTCGGTGTTGCTCAGGTCAAGCTGCAAGGTGCTGTCGGTTGGCGCGTCCGCTTTGGCCACCAGCGCTGACAGACTTGGGCCGCTGAGCAGGCTGCCGTCGGTTCTTTGGTACTCGCCAAGGTAGACGTTGCGAATGCCCTTGCCGTCGTAAAAGTGCGAGTTGTGGGTGTTGTCGCTGAAGCAGTCTTGCTCGTCTTCACTGGAGTTGGCTTCCAAAGCAACCTTCATGCGCTCGCCCGCTAGCTCACCGAGAGACAAACTGCCCATGCCGAAGAACATTTTGCGCAGGCCGTTTTCAACCGGCTCTGCGACTAGGCTGGCGCGGTAGTTACTGGCGACGTTCGGCTGCCAATGGCTAAGCATAGTCTCGAGGTCGGTGACCAGCAGTGCGGTGACAGCCTTCAGGTATTCGCGGCGCCGTTCACAGTTACCCCCGGTGCAGCTTGCGTCAAGTGCGTAGTCGCTGGCTGGGCGCTCGCCTGCTCCCGGATTATTGCCATTTAGGTCTTGGCCCCAGAGCAGAAACTCGATGGCGTGGTAACCGGTGGCAACGTTGGCTTCCGAACCGCCCAGCTCATTCAGGCTAGCCAGTAATTGTGCAGTGATATTGCTGGCATCAAGCTGGTCTTCGCCCAGTTGTACTTGGGTATTGGCAATGATATTGGCGCTGGCGCCCGGATTGCCCAGTGCATGCTGGTAGTCGGTGGCAACGTAATCGATAAGGCCTTCGTCGAGAGGCCAGGCGTTCAATTGTCCTTCGAGATCATCCACTACTGAGTTGCCGAAGCGGAATACTTCACTTTGCAGGTAGGCCGGACGCGCCGCTATCCATGCATCGCGAGCGGCTTGCAGGGTCGTGCTGTCGGGCTTGGCCAGCAGCGCGTCTACCGCTTGCTGCAGGGCCTTACCGGTACTGGCGGCGTCACTGAATACGGCAAATGCTAATTCAGCGTAATGGGCAACTACCGCTTTGCCTGCCGCTTGGTCGAACTGGCTGACCGGAGCAATTGCTGCTGGTGCTGCTACGGGTGGCTTTTCTTCACCGCAGCCGGCAAGAGTGATGGCGAGAGTCAACAGGCTGGCGCTGGCCAGAGAGGTGCGGAGCATGGCGGATTCCTTAGCAGCAAAATAACGTCCGAGCGATCTTACGCGAAACTACAACGTAATGCGAAGGATTAGCATTACGTTGTGGCGAGTTGTGCACGCAAGCTGTTGGGGATGGTCAGTGCTACAAGATCGGCAAGCAGGCGCAGCTCCGTGCAGATGGAAACACTACGGGCTGCGGGTTGTTGTTTATTTTGCGGGGGTAATACCCGCGATTTAACTGGCCGGTGACGCCGCGTTAATCAGCTCACCGGTCTGCCGTGACTGTTTAAGAAACAGGGTTATCTCGCGGGCGGGCAGCGGTTTGCTGTACAGGTAACCTTGGCCTTCGTCGCAGCCGTGGGCAACGATATAGGCCTCTTGCTCAACGGTTTCAACGCCTTCGGCGATCACCTGCATGCCAAGGTTTTTGGCCAGTTGGATGATGGCGCGCACGATGGTGGCATCGTCGGCGTCGTCCATTAAATCGGCAACGAAGCTCTTGTCGATTTTGATTTTGTCCAGCGGCAGGCTTTTTAAGTAACTCAGCGACGAGTAACCGGTACCGAAGTCGTCAATGGCGATTAACGCCCCGCAGCGGCGCAAACTGAGCAAATGCTGAGCGGCAGTATTGATGTCTTCCATCAGGCCTGTTTCGGTAACTTCCAGCTCTATGCTGCGCGGTGGCAGGCGGTAAATCTGTAAAAGGTTACTGACAACCCGAGGCAGTTCGCTGTGGTGCAGCTGTACGGTGGAGAGGTTGATGGCCATGCGCAGATCAATAAAACCTTGGTCATGCCATTCGCGCAGTTGCTTGCACGATTGCTCCAAGACCCATTCACCGATGGCAATAATGCTGCCGTTTTGCTCCGCTAAGGGAATGAATACGTCCGGTGATACGAAGCCGTGTTGCGGGTGTTTCCAGCGCAGTAACGCTTCTACACCGGCCACGCGTTTATCGCGGTAGTCGATTTGCGGTTGATAAACCATGTGCAGCTCGTCGCGGGCCAGAGCTTCGCGCAGGTCTGTTTCCAGCTCGCGGCGGCGGCGCATTTCGTTGTCGAGACTGGCGATGTAGAACTGATAACGGTTACGCGAGCGGCTCTTGGCCAAGGTCATGGTTTGTTCAGCTTTTTGCAGGAGTTTCTCGGTGCTGTCGCCGTCTTCCGGGAACAGGGTGATACCGATGGTGGCCCGCAAGCGAACCTCGCTCTGGCTCAGCTCGAAGGGCAGTTCGAGGTCGTCGAGAATGCTCTGCGCTAGCTCTGCCGCTTCATAGGGTTGTTCTATGTCGGCCTGAATCAGTGCGAACTGATCGCCACCCAAGCGGGCTAGGGCGCCGAGGCGGCCGCTATGGCTGCGTAAACGGTCAGCTAACAGCAATAACAGTTGATCGCCGGTCTGGTAGCCAAACTGTTCATTGATGTTTTTGAAGTCGTCCAGGCCAACGCAGAGTACTGCCACCCGGTGTTGTACGCGCCCGGCATCGGCCAGAATATGGTCGAGTTGCTCTTGCAGTTGCTGACGATTGGGCAGCCCGGTGAGGAAGTCATATTGGGCCATGCGCTGCAGACTATTTTCGGCTTCGCGGCGCAAATGAGTATTGCGCTCGATGGAGGAAAGCAGTTGGTTGGCGGTGTTGATCCACAAGCCCAGTTCGTTTCTTTCGTTGCCTTTGAGCATCGGTAATTGATGTTCACTTGGCCGGTCAGGGTTGATGTTGGACAGGTGATCGATGATTTTCATCAGCGGCTTGGTTAATAGCCATTGGTAAACAAAATACAGCACCAAACTCATGGCTAGCGCGCGCAGGACACCGGAGATGACGATGATGATTGAGCTGGCGATAAAACTTTTACCGTAAGGCGCGGTGTCCAGAGTAATGCTCAGATCGCCGTAATATTCCTTGAAGGGGCCACGTCCGACGAGGGGGGCGCTGAAGGTCATTTGCTTGCTGAGGATGATGTCGGTGAAGACCCGAGTGTCGATGTCGAGTAGATCGCGCGAACGCTCGGCGAGCGCCGGCTCGTTCGGGTGACCGATGGCGGCCATGCGCACGGAGTCGTTCTGGAACAGGCCTTCAATAACCTGCATGCCCATCTCGCGGTCGAGGCTGTACACCGCTTGGGTTGAGGGGTCACTGAACATCGCGAGAATACGCTGGG
>JBBKVZ010000258.1:0-4984 GCA_037968715.1 Pseudomonas sp. | reverse complement strand
GGGGCTCCAAGCGTACTGGCCCAGACTTGGCCCGCGTCGGCGGTCGTTACTCTGATGACTGGCACCGTGCGCACCTTTATAACCCGCGCAACGTAGTGCCTGAGTCAATCATGCCGGCGTATCCGTGGTTGGTTGAGAACAAGTTAGATGGCGAGAATACCGCCACTAAATTGCAAGCCATGCGTACCTTAGGCGTGCCATACACCGACGCTGACATTGCTGGCGCCAAAGAAGCCGTGAAAGGCAAGACTGAAATGGAAGCCCTAGTGGCCTACCTGCAGTCTCTTGGCACCGCCATTAAGAATAAGCGGTAAGGCTGATGGATATCGGAACTCTGCGTGGCATAGGAACCGTACTGGTGGTCGTCGCATTTACCTGCGTCGCTCTCTGGGCTTACAGCGGCAAGCGCAAGGCCAGCTTTGATGAAGCTGCCAACCTGCCCTTTGCCAATGACACTGAAGCCGAACAACGCGAAGAACAAGCTTCCAGGAGTAAGAGCGAATGAGCACTTTTTGGAGTTGGTACGTCACACTACTAACCAGCGGCACCATCATTGGCCTAGTCTGGTTGGTACTTTCAACCCGTAAAGGCCAGCGCCCCGATACAACCGAAGAAACCGTAGGGCATGCCTTTGATGGCATTGAAGAGCTGGACAACCCACTGCCAAAGTGGTGGTTCATGCTGTTCATTTTGACCATCATTTTTGCTGTTGGTTATTTGGTGCTGTACCCGGGCATGGGCAACTGGAAAGGTATCTTCCCAGGCTATGAAGGCGGCTGGACATCGACCAAGCAGTACGAGCGCGAAATGGCCAAAGGCGAAGCTCAGTACGGCCCTCTTTATGCCAAGTACGCAGCCATGCCGATCACTGAAGTGGCCAAGGACGATAAAGCCTTGAAAATGGGTGGTCGTCTGTTTGCCAGTAACTGCTCTGTTTGCCACGGTTCAGATGCCAAGGGTGCTTATGGCTTCCCTAATCTGACTGACAACGAATGGCGCTGGGGCGGTGAGCCCGAGGCGATTCAGACCACTCTGTTGGCAGGACGCCATGCGGTAATGCCCGCTTGGGGCGAGATATTGGGTGAAGCAGGTGTGCGCAATGTTTCGGGCTATGTTTTGGCCGAGATTGCCGGTCGCAAGCTACCAGAGGGCAACAAGGTTGATCTCGAAGACGGTAAAAAGCTGTTTGCCGGCAACTGCGTGGCCTGTCACGGCCCACAAGGCCACGGCATACAAGCGATGGGTGCACCTAACCTGAGTAATCCGGCGGCGTATATCTACGGCACTAGCCTTGCCCAGTTACAGCAGACCATCCGTTACGGTCGTCAGGGCGTTATGCCGTCTCAGCAAGCCTTTCTCGGCAACGATAAAGTCCACTTGCTAGCCGCTTACGTCTACAGCCTCTCGCATGTAGAAAAAGACGTTAAGTAAACGTTTTAGGCACTGAAGTATTGAGCGGCGTCAGGTGAACCCTGGCGCCGTTTTGCTTTAATAAGCCCTAAAGCACAGACTTAACGAGTGACCATAGGTCGCATCGTTGTCGACTTACCGCTGGCGTATCATCGTCAGAGCAGTAAGCATTCCGACCCCAGCCAGTTCGAGCTTGGGCATCCCTCCACTACCGTGGTATGCAACGATGAGCCAACAAATTCCGGTTAAAGATGTCACTCCAAAACCTGCCAAAGGGTCAAACACAGTTGACCTTTACGCCAGTCGCGCAACCACTTACACCCGGGCATTTACTGGGCTATTTCGCAATATCCGCATGTTCAGTGGTGCGGGGTTATTTCTCCTCTACTTTGGCACCGTGTGGCTGAACTGGGGTGATCGCCAAGCTATTTGGTGGGATCTTCCGGGACGTAAATTTTATATTTTTGGCGCAACATTCTGGCCGCAAGATTTCATGCTGCTTTCGTGGCTGTTGATCATTTGCGCTTTTGGCCTGTTTTTTATTACGGTATTTGCTGGGCGTGTCTGGTGCGGTTATACCTGCCCGCAAAGCGTCTGGACGTGGATCTACATGTGGTGCGAAAAAGTCACCGAAGGTGATCGCAACCAACGTATCAAGCTCGACAAAGAGCCCATGAGTCGCAACAAGTTGCTGCGCAAAACCGCCAAGCACACACTTTGGCTGTTAATCGGCCTAGTCACCGGCCTCACTTTCGTCGGCTATTTCGCGCCAATTCGTGACCTAATTAGCCAACTGCTCGATGGCAGTGCTGATGGTTGGGCGTATTTCTGGATTGGCTTTTTCACCCTTGCCACCTACGGTAACGCCGGCTGGCTGCGCGAGCAGGTGTGCATTTACATGTGCCCCTATGCCCGTTTTCAAAGCGTGATGTTCGACAAAGACACTCTGATTGTTTCCTACGACCCACGTCGTGGTGAGCACCGCGGCCCACGTAAAAAAACCGCCGACTACAAGGCCGAAGGTCTCGGCGATTGCATCGACTGCACCATGTGCGTACAGGTATGCCCAACCGGCATTGATATTCGCGACGGCCTGCAGATTGAGTGCATCGGCTGCGCGGCCTGTATTGATGCCTGCGATAGCATCATGGAGAAAATGGATTACCCGAAAGGGCTGATCAGCTACACCACCGAACACAATCTCTCTGGGCAAAAAACCCAGTTAGTGCGGCCGCGTCTGATTGCTTACGCCGTTGCACTGTTGGTGATGATGGGCTTTTTTGCTTATGCCGTGAGCGTTCGACCACTGGTACAACTAGATGTCAGCAAGGATCGAGTGCTGTTTCGTGAAAACGAGAATGGCGAAATCCAGAACGTCTACACCCTGAAAATCATGAATAAAGATCAGCTCGATCATGTTTACAAAATAAAAGTTAAAGGCCTTGATGATCTGCACTTTGAGGGCAAACATACGGTCAAATTGGCCGCTGGTGAAATCCTGACAATTCCTGTTGAGCTGTCAATCGAGCCGGAAAAACTGCCATCGAGTGCCAACACCATTAATTTCAGCGTTCGCGCGGTGGATGCACCACACATTAAAAATGATGCTGACAGCCGCTTCATCGGCCCCAGCGTTCGTTAATAGTTTGTCAATCTAACCTTAACTGCGGAAACCAAATGCAATCTCAAGCACCTATCGAACCCTGGTACAAACAGTTCTGGCCTTGGTTCTTAATCTCCCTACTGGCCTTTTCTGTGGTGCTGGGTTTGTCCTTGCTAACCGTATCGATCATTAAGGGCGACAGCTTAGTGGTCGACAATTATTACGATGCTGGCAAGGGGATTAACACCGCGCTGGACCGCGAAAAACTCGCCAAACAGTTAAAAATGACTGCCACGGTTAGTTTTAACGATGAAACCGGCATCGCCGAGATTGAGCTGGAAGGTTATAGCCGCCCGCCGCAACTGACCTTGAACCTTATTTCACCGACCCAGCCGGAGAAAGACCGGCGCATTGTTATGCAGCCAGCCGAGGGCAAGTTTTATCGCGGCAATATGCAGGACAGCGTTCAAGGTCGACGCTTCATTGAGTTACTGGGTGATGAGGGCGGTAAAGACTGGCGCCTCTTCGAGGAAGAAACCCTCACCACGGGCACGCCTGTACAACTGGGCAAATGACTGCATCTTAGATGGCCAGCCCAATCCCCTGCTATCACTGCGGCCTGCCGGTACTCACTGGCAGCCGCTTGCAAAGCCTGATACTCGGTGAGTTGCGGGTAATGTGCTGCCCCGGTTGTGTAGCAGTGGCCGAGGCCATAGTCGCTGCCAACCTTGAAAGCTACTACCAGCATCGCAGTGAAGCTTCGGCCAACCCGGACGCCCTGCCTAAAGCACTGGCAGATGAGCTGGCCCTCTATGATCGGGTCGACGTGCAGCAGAGCTTTGTGCAGCACGAGGGCACACAAAGCACCACGTGCCTGCTGATCGAAGGCATCAGTTGCGCGGCTTGTGGCTGGTTGATTGAAAAGCACCTGCGCAAGCTCAGCGGCGTTACTGAAGCCAACCTCAACCTGTCCAATCATCGCTTGTATCTTAGCTGGAACGCCGAGCAACTGCCGCTTAGCCAACTCATTAGCACGCTGCGCACCATTGGCTATGCCGCCCATCCTTATCAGCCCGACCGGGCAACTGCGCAACTGGCCACAGAAAACCGCCGGGCCCTGCGCCAACTGGGTGTCGCTGGCATGCTGTGGATGCAGGTGATGATGGCCAGCATGGCCACTTGGCCAGAGTTCAGCCTCGACCTTAGCCGCGAAATGGATCAGATCCTGCGTTGGGTCAGCTTGTTCCTAACCACGCCGATTGTTTTCTACTGCTGCGGTGACTTCTTCAAAGGCGCACTGCGCGACTTACGCACCCGCCACCTGACCATGGATGTCTCGGTCTCACTGGCGATTGGCGGTGCCTACCTTGCGGGCATCTGGTCAACCCTATTCCAGCACGGTGAACTGTATTTCGATGCGGTGGGCATGTTCGCCTTGTTTTTGCTGGCCGGCCGCTACCTGGAACGCCGGGCACGTGAACGCACTGCCGCCGCAACCGCGCAACTGGTCAACTTGCTACCCGCCTCTTGCCTGCGCCTGGATGCGCAAGGTCAAAGCGAGCGCATTTTGCTCAGCGAGTTGCAACTGGATGATTTGATTTTAGTGCCGCCGGGTGCCTTACTCGCCGCCGACGGGCGGATTTTCAGCGGTCAATCGAGCATTGATGAATCCCTGCTCACCGGCGAATACCTGCCTTTGCCACGCGGTGTTGGCGACCACGTCAGTGCTGGCACCTTGAATATCGAAGGCCCACTGACCGTCCGGGTGGGTGCCCTCGGCAATGCCACCCGCCTCTCGGCGATCGTGCGTTTATTGGAGCGCGCCCAGGCAGAGAAGCCCAGACTGGCCGAGCTGGCCGATCGCGTCGCCCAGTGGTTTTTACTCATTGTGCTGGTGACTGCCGCCTTGGTCGGCTTGGTTTGGTGGCAACTTGACCCGCAGCGAGCCTTTTGGATTGTGCTCGCCCTGTT
>JBBKVZ010000257.1:0-10060 GCA_037968715.1 Pseudomonas sp. | reverse complement strand
ATCAACAGCAATGTCACTGGTCTGCACCGCCTCATGTACTCGGTGGACTCCGGTGAGGCCAATGGTGTGCATGACCCTGCATACCAAAAGCGCCTAGAGGATTTTTCTAACTGGTTGCGGGCACAGCCGGAAGTGGCGCACGTCGGCAGCTACACAGATGTAGTCAAACGCCTCAACCAGGCGGTAAACAGCAATGATGCCGCGGCCTACCAACTGCCGGCGAGTCGCGAACTGGCCAGCCAATACTCGCTGCTGTACGAGTTATCGCTGCCTTATGGCATGGGTTTGACCAATATTGTCAGCCTCGACAAACGCCAAAGTTTAGTGATGGCGTCGGTCTGGGAGACCGATACCAAAACCATTCTGGCCTTGAATCAGCGCGCCGAGACCTGGCTGCAGGAGCATACCCCAGCGCCCATGCACGCCAAAGGCGCCGGTCTAGATCTGATGTTCTCGACCATGATGATGAACAACATATCGTCCATGATCTACGGCACCTTTTTTTCCATGCTGCTGATTTCTGGCGTGTTGCTGATTGCCTTTCGCTCGATGCGCCTAGGCATTCTGTCGGTGTTCGCCAACCTTCTGCCGGCGACTATGGCTTTCGGGCTGTGGGGCTATCTGAACGGACACATCGGGATCGGTGTGGCGGCCGTTGCCCAACTGAGTCTGGGTCTGGTGGTCGACGACACCATTCATTTTCTCAGTCGCTACAACAAGCTGACACGCGCTGGCATGAGCGTGCGCGAGGCCGTGCTGGAAGTGCATGCCAGTACCGGCATGGCCATGCTAACGACCACCCTATTATTTGCCGGCGGGTTTGGCGTATTGGCCTTCTCGCATTACACGGCCAATGCTGACATGGGCCTACTGACTGCAATTACCCTGCTGATTGCGGTAGCCGTAGATTTGATCGTGCTGCCGGCCTGGCTGGTCTGGCGCCACGGCGAACCGCACACCTCACCCACCTCATCAACGCCAACGGCTGCGACTGACCACGCAAGCGCGCCGCAAACAACCGCCACCGGCGTGGCAGAACTACCAGAACCGGCTGCCGGTGTACTCGGTCATCTGCCGTTGCTGAGCAAAGGCCAAGGCGGTTGCTTTTACGATGCTATGCGGCAATTGCAGCAAAGCCACGGCGACATTTTTCGGCTGAATATTCTCGGCAAACCCTGGGTCGTACTGTCCGATCTTGAGCTTATTTATCAGGTACTGGTTACCGACCGCGAGAAATTCCCTAAGTCCGGTGACGCCGTGGACGAGATGAAGGCGATTGGTGGCGATCTGGGCATTCTCGTCACCGAAGGTCAGCAATGGCTGCGCCAGCGGCAGATCAGCATGCCGGCTTTTCGTCACGAACAGTTGCAGGCCATGGTCGGTGATATGAACGCCATCGCTCTGCGTGCCGTGAATGAGTTGGCCGCAGCCCGCGAAGTTGAGGCACGCGAATTTTCCAACCGCATCGCCCTGGCCATTATCTGCCAGGTGGGTTTTGACTATCGGTTGGAGTCACTGGCCCCCGGTGGCGCCAGCGACCCGATTCTGGAGGCCGAGGAAGTCGCCTGCCAGGAGCTGATGAAACGCATTCAGCGCACCAAGTACTGGAAGCAACTGCCACTGCCAGCCAACTACCGCCTAGACCGCCTGCTGCTGGCGCAACGGCGCATCTTCGAAGAAATTATTCGTGAACGCCGCGAAGGTCAGGGCGAAGCCAAAGTCCTGCTCGATCAATTTCTGCGTGCCACGGATGAAAACGGCAGCCACCTCAACGATGAAGAACTGCTGCAAATGGTCCACAACTTCATTGCCGCCGGCCATGAAACCACCGGCACCCTGCTGCACTGGGTACTGTATTACCTGGCCACACATCCCGAGTTACAGGATCAGGTCAGGGCGGAAATAGACCAGGTGGTGGGCGCCAAAGAGCAGATTGACTACGCGGATTTGCGTGCCTTGGTCACGCTCGACAAGGTAGTGAAGGAAACGCTGCGCTTGCGCCCGCCCATCCCCATCATGCTGCGCTCGGCCGGCGAAGAAAGCGTACTGGGCGGCTACCGTATTCCACAAGATTCCGTGCTGATGGTGATGATCGGCAGCGTGCAGAGCAATCCCGCTTACTGGGGCAATAACGCCGATTTCTTTGATCCGGAGAATTTTAGCGCAAAGAATGAAGCGGCACGCACGGCCAATGCCTTCTCACCCTTCGGTATCGGCCCACGCCTGTGCATCGGTCATCGCTTTACCATGCTGGAAGCCGGCATAGTGCTGGCACAGCTTATCCGCAATTACCGCTTTGAATGGATACCCGGACAAGACATGCGTCCGGTTCTGCGCCTGGTGTGGACCACCCATAACGGTATCCGTTTCAAGATTACCCCGCTTACTCGCCGCACCGAGCCCTCCAGCTTCGTTATGCAGGCAGAGGAGCTGAGCCTATGAATGCGCTCAGCAAATTGCCGGTAATACAGGTGCTGCGCCGCATGAGCGTGCACGAAGCGAGCTTTCCGCTGTATGCCGAACTCAGCCCCGGTGGCGGCAACGTGGTGAGCATGCTGGAGTTGGCAGGCGAGCTGCATGTAGCGGCGGTACCGGCCGCGTTGCAGCAACTGCAACAGCGGCATGCTCTGCTGCGCGCCGCCTATCGCAATCTGGCGAGCGGCACTGAGGCTGCCGATTACTGCTTTGTCGAAGTGGCGAACAGCGCCATTGGCTGCGTGCAACAGAGTGTCGACAGTCTGCAGGCGTTGCAGATTCAGGGCGATGCTATCCGGCATAGCCTGCTCAACCACCACTACCTGCATGGCGATCTACTCAGCCGGATGGTAGTGCTGAGCTACACGGCCAGCCTGCCCCATCGGCATTGCCTGTATTTCTGCGTCAGCCATGTGATTGCCGACGGCTCGGCCATGGTGCAGTTGCTGGATGAATGCCAGCAGATTCTCAACGGCGGCAAACTGCCTGCCGTGCCAAAGGTCCCGGCGCCACTCTGGAGCAGCATGCCGGCGGCCATCGCCGGTTTCGCTGGCGCCTGGCGCAGCCTCGGCACCCTGTTGCAATTCGTGCGCCTGCAAAAGCAGGCCGATCGTGGCCTGAGTTTTGATTTCGACATACCGGCTCCCGCCAGCGAAAGACGCTGTATTGCCGCCACCCGAAGACTAGATGGTGCGACGTTCAGCCGCCTGCGCGCCCAGGTAAAAGCCCAGCACGCCAGCCTGCATGGCACCTTGGCGGCAGCCCTGGTCGCGGCGTTCAGCGATTATCTGCAAGTCCGCCGTGATCCGCGCGCATTACAAGACAGCCGCCAAGCGTTGAGCATTGCGCTGGTGACCACCGTCGACATGCGCGGCAAAACCCAGCCACCCCTGGCCCACGACAGCATTGCCTGCCTGTCTTCCGGCGTCACCTCGAACGCGCGCTTGCCCCTCGCGGCCTTACAGCGTGGCGCGGTGTTTCCCTATGCCGATATTGCCCGTCAGCTGAGTGCCGGAATAAGCGCGGCCCTCGCCGCCGAGCAGCACTGGAAAGTGCTGCGCATCTATCAGTTGGCCGGGCTCAAGGGCCTGCGCAAGATGTTTGCCCAAGCCAGCACTAAACCGCTGTCAACCCCGCTGTCACTGGCCAATCTCGGCCAGCTGAGATTCACCGCGGGTACCCAGCTCAAGGTTCGCCAGGTCGAGATATTTGCCGCCTTCCATGCCATGGGGCCGAGCATGAACATCGCCATTAACAGCCTGGATGACCAGCTCACGCTGTGCATCAGCGCGCCTTACCCGGTGTGCAGCCAAAACACTCTCAACCGCTTTGCCGATGCCTGCGTGACCCACCTGCAAGCAATAGCCGCTGGCTAAGCAGGCGCACGCACGTCTTTAGCGCACTTTATGGATTACGCAAGGAGCCACCATGACTGACCCCAAACCAACCCTGAACGATCCATTGGCCACACGCTTTATGGCCTGGATACACGAGCGTTTCCCCTTCGCCAATGCGCTGCTGTTCTTCATCCTTTATCTCGCCACGGCGGCCGTCGCCCGTGCCAACCTCGGCGGCGCTGTCAGCTTCAACCTCGGGGATGTGCTCAACAGCCTGCTGGCCTGGTCCTTCTTTCTGCTGTTGCGGGTGTTCGACGAACATAAAGACTTCGCTCTCGATTGCCTTAACCACCCCCAGCGAGTATTGCAAAGCGGCCTTATCAGCCTGAAACACTTGCAAGTGGCCGCCGCCATCGCGATTGCCGCACAAGTGTCCTATTCGCTGTGGCTTGACCGCGGCTTCGGCGCCACCAGCATGGCTTGGCTGATGCTCTTTGGCTGGACTTGCCTGATGGGCAAGGAGTTATTTATTGCCGACTGGCTGACTCGCCACCTCACGTGGTACGCGCTCTCGCACATGCTGGTCATGCTCCCCATCGTCTGGTGGCTGGCTAATCTCGCCGTTCCCGGAGTGACGCTTTCACTGCCGTTGATAGCCCTGATGTCGCTGGCTTTTATCAGCGGCTTCTGCTTCGAAATCACCCGTAAGACTAAGGGGCCGGAAGAAGAGCGCGACAGTATCGAGTCCTATTCGCGCATTTTCGGCACCCGTGGTTCGGCGCTGGTGGTGATCGCACTGGTCAGCGCCATGAGCCTGAACCAACTGTGGCTGATCTACCTGCTGGTCGGCCAAGTACCACTCTGGGCGCCGCTGCTGCTGTTGGCTTTGTATGCCTTGGCGCTGCGCCAGCTACTGAGCTTTATTCGGGCACCCTCGGCGGCCTTGCGTAGCAAGAATGAAGCCTGCGTCGCCCTGACCATGCTGGCCGGCTATGCCGTGTTAATCGCCGTAGTGGCGATTGAGCACGGTCTTTCGCTAAATTTACTCTGAGGCCCGGCCATGCGTATTAATCCCCAAGAACAGCCGTTGGCCCGCAATTCACAGATCGCCGCGGCTCAGCACCTGCAAGGCCCGCTCACGCCGCTGATGGTCAGCAAGGACCAGCTGTGGCTGCGCCTGCTGCCAGACAGCCGATTGCCGGCTCTCGGCAGTGCCCTACATAACGTGCAGTTCCAAGCATTCGGCGCCGACTTCGTGCTGGCCAATCTACGTTTGGAGCAGATCCGCCCGAGCGCCGAGGGCCCGCACCTGCTGCTGGCCTGCGCCGACTGCGCCAGCACCCGCCAAGCGCTGTGGCAGCTCAGCTACCTAATGCGTATGCAGCCGCAGCGCGAAGATACCGTGCACTACGACGACCAGACCCTGCCCAAAGTGCCGGCCCGTGGCCTGTATACCGAGCAGGCGCGTCAAGAGCGGCTGGCCTTCGCCCGCCAGCAAACCGGCGCGACCCTTACCGAGGTGGAACAGACCCGCCTCGACCCGCGCAAGCTGGTTAGCAATATCGAAGCCTTTATCGGCTCGGTGGAAATCCCGGTGGGTCTGGCTGGCCCGCTGCATATCAAGGGCCAACACGCCATGGGCCTGTTCTATGCGCCTATGGCCACATCCGAAGGCGCCTTGCTGGCTTCGGCGACCCGTGGCGCCACCGCCCTGTCACGTTCCGGTGGAGTCACCAGCCGGGTACTGGGCCAACGCATGATGCGCGTACCGCTGTTTGGTTTTGCCAGCATGCAGCAGGCGTTGTTTTTCGCCGACTGGGTACAGGCCCACAGCCGAGACTTGGCCGTCGAGGTGCGCAAGTATTCCAACTTCGCCCAGCTGGTAGAAGTTCAGCCCCAGGTCATGGGCCGCAATGTGCACCTGCACTTTATCTATGAAACCGGCGATGCCGCCGGCCAGAACATGACCACCACCTGCACCTGGCAGGCCTGCCAGTGGATTTTCCAGCAGCTGCAGAGTTTCCCCGACCTTAAGGTCTTGCACTTTCTGGTCGAGGCCAACCTGTCCAACGACAAGAAAGTCACCTACCAGACCTTCCTCAAGGGCCGTGGCGTACGGGTCATGGCCGAAGCCGTGCTGACTGACGCGATCTGTCAGCGGGTACTCAAGGTCACCGGCAAACAGCTGGTGGCGGCTTATCAAAACTTCATCACCGGCTCCCTGGCGGCCGGCATGATCGGTTTCAATATCAACGTCGCCAACGTGGTGGCAGCCATGTTCACCGCCCTCGGCCAAGACATCGCCTGTGTGCATGAGTCGGCCCTGGCGCAGTTGCATCTGGAGCTCAATGAGGATGGCGACGTCTACTGCACCATGACCATGCCGTCCTTGGTGATCGGCACAGTTGGCGGCGGCACCAACCTGCCGCAGCAGCGTGAATGCCTAGAACTGCTCGACTGCGCCGGCCCCGGCAAGGCGCACAAACTGGCCGAGGTGATCGCCAGCTACTGCCTGGCTCTGGACCTCTCAACCCTGGCCGCGATCGCCGCCGACCAGTTTGCCCGCGCCCATGAACGGCTTGGCCGCAACCGCCCGGTCAACTACCTCAAACTCGCCGATTTGGACACCCAGTTCTTCGCCGAGGCCCTGCACCACAGCGGCTTTAGCGAGCTGCGTCCGTATGCGGCGGAGCCGCTGGAGGTGCTGAACCAAGGCTCAAGCATCATCACCGAACTGACCGCGCACAAAGTCAGCAAATTGCTCGGGCATTTTCCCTTCACCCTGAAGAGCAACAGCGGCGATGTACGGGTTATGGCCAAGGTCAAACCGCTGGATGGCGAAGTCATCATCATGCTCAACAACATGGCCAGCATGTGCGATGCGCGCCTAGCCCAGAGTTTTAATCAATACCGCGAGCAGCTCGGTTTCAAGGGCTGCGATATCCGTGAACTGGCAGTAATGAGCCAACAAGACCCGCGCTTTACTCGCCATGCGCCACGCGTCTACGGCGTGGTCGAAGACCCCGAGCGCGAGGCTTTCGTGATAGTCGAGGAGCTGCTCGAAGGTCTCGAGTTGATGGACAGCGCCGACGACACCAGCGGCTGGACTGCGGCCCATTTACAGGCGGCCATCTGCGGCATCGCCGAGGTGCATAGCATCTGGTACGGCCGCGAGGAAGAGCTGAAACAACAACGCTGGATGGTCGACTACCCAACTGCCGCCGGCATGCTGGAAAAACGCCGTCTGTGGGAGTTGCTCGGCGCCCATGCGCGGGAGGAGTTCCCCGAGTGGTTCAGTGAAGAAGACTTAGAGGTGTTTCGCCGTATCGTAGGCGGCATCGGCGACTGGTGGGCGCAGATCGAAGCAATGCCGCGCACCCTGATCCACAACGACTTCAACCCACGCAATATCGCCCTGCGCCACGACGCCGAGGGCTTGCGCCTGTGTGCCTACGACTGGGAACTGGCGACCCTACAACTGCCCCAGCACGACCTCGCCGAGCTGCTCGGCTTCACCCTGACAGCCCCAGTAGACCCGGCCATGATCGAGTACTACTTGGAGCTGCATCGCCTGCAACTGCAGCGGCACAGCGGCCAGACCATTGACCCACAGCAGTGGCGTCACGGTTACAAGCTGGCGCTGCGCGACCTGATGGTCAACCGCCTGCCCATGTACCTGATGGCGCATACCTTCCGCCATTACCCATTTATGGAAAGGGTCTACCGCACCTTCCGCAATCTGCTTGAAGTTGAAGGGGTGCGCCTGTGAGCACGCAATATTTCTACAGCCAGGAACAAGCCTTGTTCTTGCCAGCGGAACAGCTCGGTGGCAAAGCCGCCAACCTCGCCCGCCTGAGCCGCGAGGGGCTGCCGGTGCCGCGTTGGTGGGTGCTGACCACCGAGGCCTTTCGCCTGCTGCTAGACAGCAACCAACTGAGTGACTCGATTGAGACGCGCCTGGCGGCGGTCGCCCACCAAGGCCCCGCCATCGAAGCCCTAGCGCAACAGATTCAGCAACAAGTGTTGGCCGCGCAACTACCCCAAGTGCTGCGCGAGCAGATCGCCCAGGCCCTGGTCGACCAAGAACAACTGTACTTTGCGGTGCGCTCGTCAGTGCTCGGCGAAGACGCCCAAGGCGCCTCATTCGCCGGGCAGATGGACAGCTATCTATTCCAGCAGGGCCTGGCAGCCATCGAGCAGAGCCTACTGCAAGTGGCGGCCTCGGCCTTCAACGCGCGAGCCTTGCAATACCGGCTGAGCAAGGGCATCGCCCTGAGCGATATCCGCGCCGCGGTGATCATTCAGGAAATGGTCGAAGGGGAAGTCTCCGGGGTGATGTTCACTGCCCATCCGCTCACAGGTAGCCGCCGTCATGGCTTGATTTCGGCGGCTTGGGGGGTTGGCGAAGGGATAGTCGCGGGGCTGTGTAACACCGACGAATACAGCGTCGGCCTGTTCGACGACGAGATTCAACTACAGCTGGCCGACAAGGACATCGCCGTGCGCTTCGACCGCGCCGGCGGGCGCGGCACCCAGGAGTGCGCGGTGGATGACGCCCAGCGCCACGCCCGCGCCCTCAGCGATAGTCAGGTATTGCAGCTGCGTGATCAGGGCCAGCGCATCGCCACCCTGCTGCGTTTTCCACAAGACATCGAGTGGACCCTGCGCGGCGAGCAATTTTATATCCTGCAGACCCGGCCCATTACCCGGCTGCCGGCGCCGAGCCAGCCACCCGGGCAACGGCTGGTGTTCGATAACTCGAATATCCAGGAGTCCTACTGCGGGGTGACTACGCCGCTGACCTTCTCCTTCGCCAACCGTGCCTATGCAACGGTATACGAGCAGACCATGCGCGTGATCGGCGTGTCCGAGCGGCAGATTCAGGCACACCGCGACATGCTCGACAATATGCTCGGGCTGATCCACGGCCGGGTCTACTACAACATCAACAACTGGTATCGCGGCCTGTTGTTGCTGCCCTCGTTCAAGACCAACAAGGCCGACCTGGAGCGCATGATGGGCCTGACCGATCCGGTCGACCTGATCCAAGACCAGCAGCTAAGTCTTGGCGGCAAACTGGCTAAGTTGCCCCAGGTGCTGCGCGCCCTC
Organism: Pseudomonas sp.; assembly: GCA_037968715.1. Taxonomy (GTDB): domain Bacteria; phylum Pseudomonadota; class Gammaproteobacteria; order Pseudomonadales; family Pseudomonadaceae; genus Aquipseudomonas. The sequence continues at coordinate 1,139 of JBBKVZ010000257.1, read as the reverse complement.
TATCACCTGACCCGGGGTTTCCGGCGCATGCACGCCCTAGTCGGCGAGTTCCGCCAGATGTTCGACCAGGCCTACCGCAGCGTGCCGCGCGACCAACTGCATTGCCTAAGCGTCGGCGAGTTGATCGAGCAAGTGCGCCGTTTAGACCGCGAACTGCTGCAGCGCTGGACCTCGCCGATCATCAACGATTTTTACGTGATGATGATGAATGGCCGGGTGCATCGCTGCCTTGTGGCCGCCGACTTCGAACAATCAGAAGTGCTGCAAAACAACCTGCTGTCCGGCGAGGAAGGCATCGAAAGCACCGAACCGACCAAGCTGTTGCTGCGCATGTGCGCTTATGTGCGCACCCAGCCGGCGCTGCAGAGCCTGATCGAGCAGGCTGACAACGCCAGCCTGCTGGGTCGAGTACAGGTCTGGGACTCGGCCTTCTATGCCCAGTGCCAGCACTACATCGAGCAATACGGCGACCGCACCATGGGCGAGCTGAAGCTCGAATCCATCACCCTGCGCCAAGACCCAAGTTTCCTCTTCGCAATTTTGAAGAACTACCTGAGTCGTCCCGACCTGACCCCCGAGACCCTGTCGGCCAACGAGGCGCGCTACCGCCAACAGGCCGAGCAACAAGCCTTCGCCGGCATCGAGCAAAAGCTCGGCGCACGTGCCCTGCGCACCTTCAAGAAGCACTTGGGGCAGCTGCGGGCGGCCATCCGCAACCGTGAGAATATGCGCCTGGCGCGCACTCGCATGTTTGGTTTGTATCGCGAGTTGTTTCTCGAAATCGGTCAACAACTGGCCATGGACGAGGTGTTGGTGCAGCCGCGCGACATTTTCTACCTGAGTCTGGACGAGCTGTATGCCCTTAACGACGGTCGCGCCGTGCAGACCGAACTAAAGAGCCTGGTCAGCGCCCGCCAAGCTGAGTTCACCGGCTATGCAGACCACGACCTGCCGCACCATTTCTGGACCTGGGGCATGGTCTACCGGCACAACGCCTACGCCTACCCACACACCCCGGTGGTGCAGGCCGAGGGCAATATCCGTGGGATCGGCTGCTACCCAGGAATAGTCGAGGAAAAAGTCCGGCTGATCTTCTCGCCGCAAGACGAGCTGTCGCTGAATGGCCAGATCCTCTGCAC
>JBBKVZ010000256.1:0-5898 GCA_037968715.1 Pseudomonas sp. | reverse complement strand
TGATAAATGACTGACGCAGTATCACCAGTGGCAGCCGAAACGGCTGCCACTGGCGTTTTCAGAGTTGCTCTCGGAATTGAGTACAAAGGCTCGCGTTATCGCGGCTTTCAGCGCCAGCGCGCAGGCGTGCCGACAATTCAAGAAACCTTGGAAAAAGCCCTATCAAAAGTTGCTGGTGGTGCGCCGGTCACGCTTAGCTGTGCGGGTCGCACTGATGCCTCCGTGCACGCAAGTGCGCAAGTAGTGCATTTCGATACGACCGTTGTGCGCAGCCTGCATGCTTGGGTGATGGGTGCGAATATGAATTTGCCGGCAGATATTAGCGTGGCCTGGGCCAAGTTTATGCCTGCGCATTTTGATGCGCGTTTCAGTGCTAAAGCGCGGCGTTATCGTTACGTTATTTATAACGATCAGATTCGCCCTGCGCATATGGCTGAAGAAGTGACCTGGAATCATCGTCCATTGGATGTTGAGTTGATGCGCCTCGCGGCGTTGACGTTCGTTGGCACCCATGACTTCAGCGCGTTTCGTGCGCGCCAGTGCCAGGCTAAGTCGCCGATCAAAACTATCCATCATTTACAATTGCAGACCTTTGGCCGGCTGATTGTGCTGGATATTCGCGCCAATGCTTTTTTACATCATATGGTGCGTAACATTGCTGGCGTATTGATGACTATTGGCGCGGGTGAGCGCCCGGTTGAGTGGGCTCTTGAGGTGCTGGAGGGGCGTGAGCGGCGCACAGGTGGTGTTACGGCACACCCTTTTGGCTTGTACTTAGTGCAGGTTGACTATGCTGCTGACTTTGCCCTACCGCAGCGCTATCTTGGTCCGCACTTTTTATCAGGTCTGCCAGATGTCATGGCTGGGGTTGAGTAACAATCGAAAGGGGTTATGGCATCGTGTCAGTCGTGCGCAGCAAAATATGTGGCATCACTAGTATTAAGGATGCGTTGCTCGCTGTAGATGCAGGTGCCGATGCGCTGGGTTTTGTATTTTATGCAAAGAGCCCACGCGCAGTGACACTTACGCTGGCGCAGACGATTTTCGCAGCATTACCACCCTTTGTGACCACCGTCGGACTCTTTGTAAATGCCACTCGTGTTGAGCTAGATGGGTTGCTCGCAGAGCTTCCCTTGGATCTCTTACAGTTTCACGGCGATGAGTTGCCTGCCGATTGTGTTGGCTATAACCGGCCATACATTAAAGCGTTGCGGGTTAAACCTGGCGATGATGTTGCCCAGCTAGCGGCGCCCTATGTGCAAGCTTCCGGGGTTTTGTTGGATACCTTTGTGCCGGGTGTTCCTGGTGGCACTGGCGCAGCGTTTGATTGGTCGTTGGTTCCTAGTAACTTCGCTAAACCGATTATTCTCGCCGGTGGCTTAACAGAGCATAATGTTTTTACTGCCATTGCACGGGTGAGGCCTTATGCCGTCGACGTTAGTGGTGGTGTCGAGGCCAGTAAGGGCGTCAAAGATGCTGCCAAGGTTGCGGCATTTATGCGTGAGGTTCGCCGCGCTTGATGTCTACCTTTTTAGACTGTAATAGATAGGCTGAGCCCTTTTGGTGAAGTCTCGGCTATGTGACTGGCGTGTATGCTTGGCCGTCCATCTGGTTGTACACGCATTTGTTCAGGTTGATATTTAGGGCTTTAGCCTAGGCGATCTGAACCACACATCATTCAAGTAAAGCGCTGGAGAAAGTAAGCATGAGTAACTGGTTGGTCGATAAGTTGATTCCCACCATCATGCGTTCTGAGGTGCAAAAGAGTTCAGTGCCCGAGGGGCTTTGGCACAAGTGCCCGTCCTGTGAGGCTGTGCTGTATCGTCCTGAGCTGCAAAAAACCTTGGACGTTTGCCCAAAATGTAATCACCACATGCGTATCGGTGCGCGAGCGCGATTGGATATTTTTCTTGATGCGGATGGTCGCGAAGAAATTGCCGCAGAGCTTGAGCCTTCGGATCGATTGAAGTTTCGCGATAGCAAAAAATATAAAGATCGTCTGCTGGCTGCGCAAAAACAAACGGGTGAAAAGGATGCGCTGATTGCCATGCGCGGCACCTTATTAGGTTTGCCTGTTGTTGCATGTGCTTTTGAATTTGGCTTTATGGGTGGCTCAATGGGCGCCGTTGTTGGTGAGCGCTTTGTTCGCGCGGCCAATATTGCGCTGGAAAAGGGTTGCCCTTTACTTTGCTTTGCCGCCTCCGGTGGTGCACGCATGCAGGAAGCGCTGATTTCCTTGATGCAAATGGCTAAAACCTCTGCGGTTTTGGCGCGTCTGCGTGAGGAGGGCGTGCCTTTCATTTCGGTGTTAACAGATCCGGTTTACGGCGGTGTCTCGGCGAGTTTGGCTATGTTAGGTGATGTTATTGTTGCCGAGCCACGTGCCTTGATTGGTTTTGCTGGGCCGCGAGTGATTGAGCAAACAGTTCGGGAAAAATTACCTGAAGGCTTTCAGCGCAGCGAATTTTTGCTTGAACATGGCGCTATTGACATGATTGTTGATCGCGAGGAGTTGCGTCCACGCTTGGCCCGACTGTTAGCGCAGATGCAGAACCTGCCGACGCCAACGCCTGAGCTATCAGCGCAGCCTGCCTTGGCGACTCCTGCGGCATGACACAGCGCACGCTTGCCGACTGGCTGAGCTATCTGGAGCAATTACATCCATCGGCTATCGACATGGGTTTGCAGCGTGTGCAGCGGGCTGCCACCTTGCTTGGCTTGAGTCGGCCTGCACCGCTGGTTATCACGGTTACCGGTACAAATGGTAAGGGCTCTACCTGTGCTTTTTTAGAGTCCTTACTGCTTGCGCAAGGGCTTTCAGTCGGTGTTTATAGTTCTCCGCACCTGCTGCGCTACAACGAACGCGTGCGTATTGCTGGTGTTGATGCCAGCGATGACGAGCTATGTACGGCCTTTATGGAGGTAGAGCGCGCACGTGCTGATACTTCCCTTACTTACTTTGAAATGGGCACCTTGGCAGCTTTTTGGTTGTTTGAACGCGCTGAGTTGGATGCTGTAATTCTTGAAGTGGGTTTGGGTGGGCGGCTCGATGCGGTCAATTTGATTGATGCTGATCTGGCTCTGATCACCAGCATTGGTCTTGATCATGCCGATTGGCTCGGCGATACCCGTGAGTCGGTGGCTTTTGAAAAAGCCGGTATCTTGCGTGCGAATAAGCCAGCTTTATGTGGCGATCTTGATCCACCATTACCCTTGCTTGAGCGCGTCGCTGAGCTTGATTGTCCGTTTTTCGCCCGTGCCCTGGACTACAGTTTTCAAGTTGAGGTATGCGCTTGGCGGTGGAACGGATTGAACTCACGCGGCGAAGTGTTGCAGCTAAATAATTTACCTTTGTTGGATTTGCCGCTGGAAAATGCGGCCCTAGCGGTTCAGGCCTATGCCTTGCTCGATTTGCCTTGGCACGCTGAGCAGATTGCTAGCGCCTTGGTCTCAACGCGAATGGTTGGGCGCTTGGATCGGCGTGTTGTGCGCTGGCAAGGTAAGGTGTTAACGCTGCTATTGGATGTTGGGCATAATCCTCAGGCAGCTGAGTACTTGGCGCAAACATTGGCAGCTAAACCGCTAAAGGGTAAACGTTTAGCGGTGTTTGGTTTGCTGGGTGACAAGGATTTACGTGGTGTGATTAGTCCGCTACTAAGTGAAGTGCAAGGCTGGGGGGTGGTTGATCTACCCACAACTCGTTCGCGCTCGGCAGATGAAATAAAAACCGTGTTACTCAGTTTTGGGGCGAATGTTGAGGCTTATTCTGATGTTGCGGCCGCTTTGCAAGCTCAGTGTGTAAAAGCTACCGCTGAAGATGAAATTTTGTTATTTGGATCTTTTTATTGCGTGGCGCAAGCCCTTGAATGGTTGGCTTGCGTTACTGCTCAGGAGGTAGGCGATGGCTTTGCTGGATAGTGGGCTCAAGCAGCGAGTAGTAGGTGCCTTAGTGCTGCTGGCATTGGTGGTGATTTTTCTGCCGATGCTGCTTTCCCGTCAGGATGATCTCCAACGTGTTGTCGTCGATGCCCCGGCGATGCCGCAGGCGGCGGAGATGCAGCAGGTTGAGCTTGATCCAGTCAGTGTGCCGCAGGCGCAACTGCTGCCCGATGAGCCAGTGCCGATGACTGAGGCAGAGTTGGCAGCGGCAGAGCCTGTAGTTGAGCCTGCAAAAGCACTAGCGCCAGTGGTGGTGGATGCACCAGCTAGCGTTACTAAACCGCCGGTCGCCGAGGTGGCTGCTCCAGTTAGTCGTTTAGATGCCAATAATTTGCCAATTAGCTGGTCCATCCAGCTGGCAAGCTTATCCAGTCGCTCAGGTGCAGACACCTTGCAGAAGACCCTGCGTGCCGCGGGTTACAATGCCTATATACGCAATGTTGAAGGCATGAATCGGGTATTTGTGGGCCCGGTTATCGAACGCGCTGAAGCAAATCGCCTGCGTGATCAGTTAACTCGTCAGCAAAAGCTAAATGGCTTTGTGGTGCGCTTTCAGCCCGAACGAGGTTGATGCGCGGCTTACCGTGAGGGCGGCGCTCTGTTAAAATCGCCGCCCGTTCGTGTGTGTAGGTTTCGCAGTGGTCTTTACTTGGGTTGATTGGGCGATTATCGCCATCATCATTATTTCCTGCTTGATCAGTCTCAAGCGCGGCTTCGTTAAAGAGGCCTTGTCGCTGGTTACCTGGATTATTGCTGGCGTCGTCGCTTGGCTGTTTGGTGGCGCGCTTTCGCAGCATCTAACTGATTTTATTGAAATGCCTTCTGCGCGCATTATTGCTGCCTGCGCAATTTTATTTGTAGCCACCTTGCTGGTGGGCGCATTGGTAAATTTTCTGATCAGCGAGCTGGTCCGCGTGACGGGTTTATCAGGCACCGATCGCTTTCTTGGCATGGTTTTCGGTGGCGCTCGCGGCGCCTTGTTAGTGGTTGTCTTAACCGGGCTGTTGAGCCTGGCGCCGGTCCAGCAAGACCCGTGGTGGCAGCAGTCTAGTTTGATTCCGCATTTTCTTATGGTTGCTGATTGGTCAAAAAACCTGATTGTTGGGATGGCCGGTCAGTGGCTTGCAAGCAGTTTAAAAACACCGATTTAAGCGTTTTATTAGCGGGGCATTGCGTGTCAATGCCTCGAATTAGGCAGAACTACTAGCAGGGGTTGCGTCACATGTGTGGCATCGTCGGTATCGTCGGTAAGTCGAACGTCAATCAGGCGCTGTATGACGCGCTAACCGTCCTCCAGCACCGCGGCCAGGACGCTGCCGGTATCGTGACCAGCCATGATGGCCGGTTATTCCTGCGCAAGGACAATGGGCTGGTGCGTGACGTGTTCCATCAGCGTCACATGCAGCGTCTGGTCGGTCATATGGGTATCGGTCATGTCCGTTACCCGACCGCTGGCAGCTCGACCTCGGCCGAGGCTCAACCGTTTTACGTCAACTCGCCTTACGGCATTACCCTGGCGCACAACGGGAACCTGACCAACGTTGAACAGTTGGCCAAGGAGATCTACGAATCTGACCTGCGCCACGTAAACACCAATTCCGATTCGGAAGTGCTGCTCAACGTGTTCGCCCACGAACTGGCCCAGCGCGGCAAGTTGCAGCCAACTGAAGAAGACGTATTCGCAGCGGTCACTGACGTGCACAACCGTTGCGTCGGTGGCTACGCGGTTGTGGCGATGGTTACCGGCTACGGTATCGTCGGTTTCCGCGACCCGCACGGCATCCGCCCGATCGTCTTCGGTCAGCGTCACACCGACGAAGGCGTCGAGTACATGATCGCCTCCGAAAGCGTTTCCCTGGACGTACTCGGTTTCACCCTGATTCGCGACCTGGCTCCGGGCGAAGCGGTCTACATCACTGAAGACGGCAAGCTGCACACCCGTCAGTGTGCGACCAACCC
>JBBKVZ010000255.1:0-3700 GCA_037968715.1 Pseudomonas sp. | reverse complement strand
CACAACACGAAGCAACGGTGCGAGTGCGGAGGCGGCGCTCATAGACAATCCAAATAACTAAAACGGAGCCGCATTGAAGCAACCGCAAGTTGCCGTCATGTGACACTGCAATTATTTTTTATGGATTGATCTTTATGAACCCGGCGCCTGCATAGCCACTTGCCTGAGGCGCAACCGGGGAGCAAATACCGGCTTAAATTTAGCCAATCTCAGCTACCGACTTAGACCTTCCCACAGCGCGCTGTTGCGTATTTATATACGCCCGACATAGCACGCGGTGCTGGCGCCATCTGCGTGCGACGGCGTATGGTGAAAGCTCGAGTATGACTTGGGAGAACCACAATGCCTTGGTACGGTTGGTTAATTATAGTCTTGGCGATCGGCTCAATCGTAGGCGGTTTACTGATGCTGCGCGACAGTGCAAAACCGCTGCAGTTAACCGATGAACAACTGCGCCGCGTGCATGAGCGCAATGCAGAAATGGACGCTAAAGATCAACAACAGTAAGCATCAACCACAATAAACCGGCCGGGGCGCAGTGGCGCAGATTAGCGTTTCATCCCGGCGGTCAGTGTCAGCAACTGGTACTGAGTAAACAATTGCGCCAACTGGCCATCGCTGCGCAGCGTCTGTAATAGCCTGTCCAGTTCGGCCAGGCTGATTGGCCCTTGCGGGCGCAGCAACGCAACGTGGTGATAGACCTGATCGACCTTGGTTGAGGCCAGTAACTGCGCGCGCATCTCCGGGTACATCTGCTGAAAACTGTGCAAATACGAGCGTGTTACCACGGTCACATCGGCACGCCCGCGTTGCACCATTAACAGATTGCTCTCGTGCGAATAATTGAGCATCGCGTTGTATTCACGAGCCAAGTACACGGGGTCAGCATTAAAGTTGGCAAAGCCGTAGTGGTAGCCCGTATAGAGCGCCAAACGCTTACCTTTTAACTGTTCAAAGTATTCTTGGCCACGACCTGGCTCGGCTTTAGCCACGTAGATTTCCGCATCATCGACATGCAAATCAAGCACATCCATGGGCATACCCTGCCAACCCCAAGCCTGCGACTCAAACAGCATGAGGTCGAAGCGGGTACTTTTAAAATCGCGATAACGCCGGGTGACCGAGGTGGGCACCAACTCAAAGTGATAGTCACTTTGTTGCTGGTTCAACATAGCCAGTAAATCTGGGAGCAAGCCTTGCGGTTGCGCACTCTCCGCATGCACCACATAGGGCGGAAAATTGTAGGCGCCGACCTTGACTAGCTGGCCCGCTAAGGCGGTATGCGCGGCCAGGCAACTCAGAGCAAAACACAGTAGAGCCGGAACCATTCGCACCGCAGCCACCCCAGAAAGACCTTATGTCTTGCAGTGTAAAGGAAGATCGACTCAGCACATAATGGCACTTGGCCGGCATGTCTACATTAGCTGGTCATCAGCCTTCTTTGAGCACCAAAGACAACACCTGCTCGGCTAATTGATCCAAGCTCATCGAACCATCGGCGCGAAACCAAGTGGTAGTCCAAGACAACGCGCCGGCCAACAAACGCCGGACGATAAACACCTCGGTCTGAAAATAACCGGCCGCTTTCGCCTCACCGAGCACCTCCAGCCAAATCTGTTCGTAGGTATCGCGCAGCGCCAAGATGTGAGCCTTACCCTCAGGCGACAACGCGCGCCATTCGTAAACCAGCACCGCCATGGCCTCGCCCGTGCCGCCCATGATTGATTGCAACTCGCAGCGAATCAGCGCCAGCACGCGCTCGCGCAGGTTACTGGCCTCATCGAGGGCGGCGCGCATCAAGGCGGTGTTGTAAATAATGGTTTCTTCCATCACTGAACGGAGGATCTCGTCCTTACTTTTAAAGTGATGAAAAATACTCCCCGATTGGATGCCCACCTCACTGGCCAAGTCGCGCACGGTGGTGCGATCAAAACCTTTGCTACGAAACAAATGCGCGGCAGTTTGCAACAATTTGCCGCGCGCACTCTGCGCGTCGGTCACCTGCCCGCTGGCTACCAGAGCCTGCATCACGGCCTGGGCTTTTTGCTCATCCACGCTTACCACTCCTGAAAATGTTCGTTCTAGCTGCTCGACCTACACTCATTTAGCCGCCAGGTTTTAGCCATGGCGACGGGCAAGTGCTTGTCATTATTGATTAAATTTAGGCCGAGCAGGCAAACCAAGCAAGCGCTTGGGGAAAACCAGCAAGTTAGGCTTTTCAACCAAGCGCTTGCTTGGTAGTCTTTATTCAATCACTTCACCGCGTGACGGACTCTTCCCCATGAGCAAAACAGTACGTATCGGCTGCGCCTCCGCCTTCTGGGGCGACACCTCCACCGCCGCCGCCCAGTTAGTGCAGGGCAGCGAATTGGATTACTTAGTGTTCGACTACTTGGCCGAAGTGACCATGTCGATCATGGCCGGCGCGCGCATGAAGAAGCCAGACGCCGGTTACGCCAGCGACTTTATTGAGGTGCTAAGCCCACTGCTGGGCGAGATTGCCGCGAAAAACATCCGCGTCATCAGTAACGCCGGCGGGGTTAATCCGCAAGCCTGCGCCAAAGCTCTGGCGGCCGCCTGCGAGCAAGCCGGGGTTAATCTAAAAATCGCCGTGCTGCACGGCGACAATTTGCACAGCCAACTCGGCGAACTGAGCAAGGCTGGCAGCGTAGAAATGTTCAATGGCAACGCCTTGCCGCCCTTCTGCGTGTCGGTAAACGCCTACCTCGGCGCGCCGGGTATTGTTGAAGCACTCAAACTGGGTGCCGACATCGTCATCACCGGCCGGGTGGTCGACAGCGCAGTGGTCAGCGCCGCGCTGGTCCACGAGTTCAACTGGGCCTGGAGCGATTACGACAAGCTGGCGCAAGCCGCATTGGCCGGGCATATCATCGAATGTGGCGCGCAGTGCAACGGCGGCAACTTCACTGACTGGGAGTCGGTGCCCGATTACGAACATATCGGCTTCCCGGTTATCGAGGTGCAGGCCGACGCCAGTTTTGTGGTGACTAAGCCCGCCGACACCGGTGGCTTGGTTAGCACCTTTACCGTCGGCGAGCAGATGCTCTACGAGATCGGCGACCCACGGGCCTATTACCTGCCGGATGTGATTTGCGACTTCACTCAAGTGCAGCTGACTCAGGTCGGCACCGACCGAGTCGAGCTGAAAGGCGCCCACGGTTTGCCACCCACTGCGCAATACAAAGTCAGCGCCACCTACCCGGACGGCTTCCGCTGCACGGCCAGTTGTTTGATGGCCGGCATCGACGCGCTGAAAAAAGCTCAACGGATCAGCCAGGCGATTATCAATAAAACCCAAGAGCTGTTTATCGCCCGTGGCTGGGGGCCGTACAGCGAAGTGAATATCGAACTGCTGGGCAGCGAAGCCACCTATGGCGCTCACGGCCGCCGCCAAGACAGCCGCGAGATCGTCCTTAAATTGGCCGTGCGGCACAGCAAAAAAGAAGCGCTAATACTGTTCTCCCGCGAGATTGCCCAAGCGGCCACCGGCATGGCGCCGGGCCTCACCGGCATCGTCGGCGGGCGGCCGACCGTGTACCCGGTGATTCGGCTGTTTTCCTTTCTCACCGACAAGCACAACTGCCAGCTGCAAGTAGAGCTCGACGGCCAGCGCAGCGCGCTCAGTCTGCCCGAGGTGGGCGTGTTCGAGCCGAGCTTGCTCGCCCACTACGTGCCCGTG
>JBBKVZ010000254.1:0-6147 GCA_037968715.1 Pseudomonas sp. | reverse complement strand
GGCAGTTCTGAGGTCAGGGTAAACGCTTGAGCTTGCAGGGTCGTTACGCCAACTTTGGGCGGCTTCGGGCTGGCCGGCGCTTGTTCTTCTGTGCAGCCACTGAGCAGCACAGTTAGGGCAGCGGCGAGCGCCAAGAGAGGGGTGTTTGGCTTGAGTGGCATGCAGACCTCGAATCAACAACAGAAGACCCGCCCGGCCAGTAAAAAACTGATCGAGTGGTTAAATAGGCGGATGCTGAGGAATATACTTACATTCATCCTTGTTTGTAAATTGCTGAGTGCGGCACAATCTGTAACAGGCCGCGACGCAGAGCCCTTAGTTTGAAGAGCAGATGGTTTAGTCACTAATTAGACAAGGAGGAATACATGGTTCGGCGTACCAAAGAAGACGCACAAAAAACCCGCTGCCAGATTCTTGCCGCCGCCGAGCAAGCCTTTCATCAGCGCGGCATGACGCGCACCACGCTGGCGGAAATTGCAACAATCGCCGGAGTCACTCGCGGCGCTATTTATTGGCACTTCAGCAACAAGGCCGATTTGATCCAAGCGTTGTTAGATACCCTGCATGAGCCATTGGATGAGCTGGCCAGGGCCAGTGAAAGTGAGGACGAAATAGACCCGCTGGGTTATCTGCGCTTGTTGTTGATCAAACTGTTAGAACAGTTGGCGCTAGACGCTAGGACCCGCCGCATTAATGAGATTCTATTGCATAAGTGCGAGTTCACTGATGCCATGTGCGATCTGCGTCAGCAACGGCAGAGCGTTTACCTTGCCATCAACGGGCGCATCGAGTTGTCCCTGCGCAATGCCGTGCACCGGGGGCAGTTACCGGTCAACCTGAATATCGCGCGTGCAGTGATCAGCCTGCACGCCTATATCGACGGCATCGTTGCCCAGTGGCTGCTGGTGCCGGACAGTTTTGTCTTGGCAGATGAGGCTGAGGCGCTGGTTGATGCCGTGCTGGACATGTTGCGCTTGAGTCCAGCCTTACGCCGCTAGGCGGTTTCACCAGCGCTGCGTTAGCGCCAAGAAAAACCGCGCATGTCTGCGCAGTTATATTGATTTAAGTGTGTGCCACGATCAGCCTTGCTTATCCATTCTGGCTGGCCAAGTAAACGTGAACACAACCCCGCGTGGTGCATGCGCCGCCACCTGAATCGTGCCGCCAAATGATTCGATGGTTTTTTTGACTATCGCCAAGCCCATGCCGCTGCCTTCTACTGCATCGCGTGGGCGCAGGGTCTGGAACATGCCAAAGACACGTTCAAAATGTTCGGGCGCTATGCCGGCCCCGTCGTCGGCGACAGAAAACTCAAACTGATCATGGATCGCGAGAACCTTGACGGTGATTTCACCGTCAGTGCGGTCATGGTGTTTGATGGCGTTATTTATCAGGTTTCTAAACACCAACTCCAGCGGCGTTCGGCTAGTTACAAACTCCGGAAAGTCTCCTTCCAGCTTGAGAGAAAACACGCCGTTGCCCCGGCACAACTCAAAGACCTCGCGAACCAGTGCGCCGCAGTCAAGCATCTCCGGGCTGCCTTCTATCCGTCCGGCACGCGAATAGGCCAACAAATTGTCGAGCAGATTCTCCAGGCGATTGATTCGTACACGCATCAGTCGCAGATGCTCAACCGCACTCGCAGGGATTGTTCCCTCCAAGTCTTCAGCCAGCCAGGTTGCCAGTTGGTCAATACCGCGTAGTGGTGATTTCAAATCATGTGATGCGACATAGGCAAAGTTATCCAGCTCGCTGTTGCGTCGTGCCAATTCATTCATCACCAGTTTGCGTGCTGTTACATCTTGCAGTGTGCCTGTCAGCCGCACAGGCACAGCGTGCGCAAACTCCACCTGGCCCATAGCTCGTACCCAGATACGCTCGCCAGTAGTTCGCAGCAATGGCAACTCCACATCCCAACCCTCGCCAGTCGCCATCGCGTGGTCTACTGCAGCCTGGATAACTGGGCGAGCCTCGGGTGCGTAGAAATTGACGGCATCTTCAAGTGTCGGTTGCGCATCGAGTGGCAATCCATGGATTCGATAGGTTTCTTCCGTCCAGCTAAGAACGTTGCTGGCCACGTCTACTTCCCAGCCGCCGACTTTGGCGGTGTGACTCATGCGGTCCAGCTCTTTGAGGTTCTTTTTGATGATCTCGCTTTGCCGCTTGCGCTCCGTAATATCAACCACAGAGGCGAGAAACATCTTCCCGGTATGGGTATCAATCGGACTTAGGCCGATCTCCAAGGGGAACTCAGTGCCATCTTTGTGTAAGCCATAGAGCTCGCGGCCTACTCCCATGCCGCGTGATTGCGGACTATGCAGGTAACCATTTCTTAACTCTGGGTGATGATGCCGGAACTGTTGGGGAATAAGCATCTCAATGGCTCGTCCGATCATCTCTTCGCGTGCATAGCCAAAAGAGCGCTCAGCTTGGACGTTGGCCATGGCGATCCGACCTTGCGAATCACTCATAAGCATTGCGCTCGGTGAGGACTCAAACACCTGATTAAAGCGCTTGGACTCCAGCTCAGCATTGCGCAGCAGTCGCTGGGTTCTTTGTGTTAGATGCGCTGTGCCAAGCAGCAGAAGTGAGATCAGCAGACCCGCCGATAAAACCACGCTAGGTAGGTGACTCGACAGCACCACCATCTCCTGTGGTGATGCGCCGCCCTGGAAGTGCAACGGTAGACCCAGCAAAGTCAGGTTCTGCGAGGCAAACTTACTGTCGTTTTTCTCGTCATCCAGGTTGCTGCGTGAGTCAAATAATGGCAGTTGTTCAAATGTGACGCGCAACCACTCTCGGTTGCTCGCATCGGTGCGTTTGCCAATGTTAGAGAAAAATTCATGGCTGCTAACCACGCCGACAATATAGCCGTCGAAGCGCTCGCCAATGAAGACTGGGCTGTTGATGACAAACTCTTTGCCGCCTTCTTCGAAGTCGAGGCTGCGTGTTACCACCGTTTTTCTTTCTTTCTTGGCCAAGAGTAAGGCGTCGCGTCTGCTGGTATCAGCATCCAAACTCAGGTTCTGCAGTCTTTCGTTACCCGCTTGCGGGACGATCCAGCGCACCACGTGATTGGCATCCACCCACTCGAGAGTACGTAGCCCAGGTAGCGAGCGAATGATCTGTGTTGCATCATTGGCCCACTCATTGCGTGGCGTACTGCCACGTGCCTCCCAGCGTTTGCCCATGAGTTCTAATGCAGCGACTATCAAATGCATGCTGTTTTCAGATTCAGCCACCTTGATGTCCAGCCGCTCGGCCACAGTGGCCTCGATGCGCCGAGACTGTTGATTGCTCAGGGCGGTATATAAGGTGTAATTGAAGAAAATCAGGATTGCTGCAAGAGGCACCAGCAGCTTGTGGCTTTTCATGACCGAAAACCTTTATTGGAATTGTTGTTTGGGTTGTTCGCTAATCGCGTAGCCCATGCCGGGGCGTTAGCTGTGATGACAGCGCAGGCGTTGCGTTGGCAATATCGCGAATGTCCGCTCGGTGTGCTCAGTCTAGGTGTTGGGCCTGACGTTGCGGAGCCGTCATGGCAAAACTGCTTTTCTCAAAAAAGCCACTTCAAAGGCTTCGGCACAAATCGGTCTGGAAAAATAATAGCCCTGCAATAAATCACAACCTATTGTTCGGCAAACAGCGGCTTGAGCTTCTGTTTCGACGCCCTCGGCGATCACGGTTAACTCCAGTGCGTTACCGAACTTGACCATGGCATTCAGCAGCCGGTCATTGGCATCACTGTGTCCGATAGTTTTCACGAAGCTCTGGTCAATTTTTAGCCGGTGAATCGGAAATAAGCGCAGGTGCTCAAACGAGGAATAGCCGGTGCCAAAGTCGTCCAGTGCCAAACTGACGCCGCATGCTGCGAGCGCCGTTAATGCTTCCGTTATTGCTTCTGGCTTTTTGATCAGCGAATTTTCAGTTATTTCCAGTTCAAGGAACTCTGCTGACAGGCCACTTTCAGTCAGTGCGTTTTCTACCGATTTGAGCAAGTCTTTGGCCTGCAGCTGAACGGCCGACATATTCACTGCCACCGAGAGCTTAAGGTTGCACAGTGGGAAACGAGCCTGCCACACCTGTAACTGTTTGCAGGCGGTACGCAGCACCCACTGGCCAATCGCGGGCATCAAGCCCAACTCTTCTGCTTGGCCGAGAAAATGTGCCGGGCTGAGCAAGCCCCGTTCGGGGTGCTCCCAGCGTATCAATGCCTCAACCCCGGCAAGTGTGCCGTCGACGGCATTGATTTGCGCCTGATAGTGAACCCGAAATTGCTGCTGCTCTAACGCGGTACGCAGGCTGTTATCGAGTTCGGTGCGGGCGCGCACTTCTTGATGTAACTGTTCTGAATAAAAGTGGCTTTGATTGCGGCCTTCTTGCTTGGCTCGATACATGGCAATGTCGGCGTATTTCATCAGGCTGACGGCATCGTCTGCGCAGTTGCCATACGATGAAATACCGATGCTGGTGGTAATTGCCCGGCGCGTGTCGCCAAACTGAAACGGCTCTGCAAAGGCCGCAATAATGCGGTTAGCGAGCAGAATGGGCTGATCTTTTTGCATTACATCTTGCAGCAGCACGACAAACTCATCACCGCCTAAGCGTGCCAATATATCGCTGTCGCGCACCACAACATTGAGCCTGCGAGCGACTTCAGTGAGCAATTGGTCGCCTACGTCGTGACCATAGGTGTCGTTGACCTCTTTGAAACGGTCGATATCTAGCAGCAAAATGGCTAAGCCGTGATCGCTGCGTTGTGCGCGTTCCACGGCCAGGCGCAGGGCCCGCTCAAAGTCGTAACGGTTGGCCAAACCGGTGAGTGAATCTCGCTCGGCAAGATGGCGCAGGCGTTCGTGGCTATCACGCAGTTCCTCTTCCAGCGCGTGACGCTGTTGTGCTTGCTGGACTGTGCGTAGCAGGCGCTTGGCACTGATCTCGTCCTTAAGTAAAAAATCTTGTGCGCCGGCACTGATGGCGCGTTGCGCCAGAGCGAGATCATCCTGGTGACTGAGCATGACCACCGTCATTTTTTTTCTGCCCAGATGTTGAAGTTCTTTGAGTACTTCGATGCCGTCGCGGTCGGGCAGCCGATAGTCGAGCAAGACCACATCGAATTCGGCCTGCTTTGCCAGTGCTAAACCTTTGTCGGCGGTGTCTGCCTGCGTAAGGCTGACCGGCATTGACACTTGCTGCATGGCGCGGCTGATGGCGAGGCGGTCTACCTCATCGTCATCAATAATCAGTATCTTCATGGGTTCGCTCATGGCCAGACTAAGCCGGCGTCACAGGCAGCTCGACCACGCGCCAGTAGTGATCGAGCATTTCCATGACGCGCATAAAACCGTCGCCGACTTGCTTCTTGACGATGTAGCCAGCCACATTTTTGTTGTAGGCGGCGAATTTGTCCTCATCGTCTTGCGAGGTGGTTAGCACGAACACCACGGAGCTGCATAAAGCGGGGTCTTGTCTGAGCTCAATTAACATTTCGATGCCGTTCATACGCGGCATATTCAGATCGAGCAGAATTAAATAAGGGCGCTGAACCGCATCTGGAGTGCGCAATAGCATCAGCGCCTCTAGGCCATCTCTGGCCCGCACCAAGGGGTTTACAATTTTAAGTTTTTGCAGCGCACGCTGCACACCCATGGCGTCAACATCGTCATCGTCGACCAGTAAGATGGTCACGGGTTTGGTCTGAATATCGCCTGCTGTCATGGGAGTGTCCTCTTTAATAGTGCCAACCGATCCGGCAGACTTTTGTGGTGGTGGTGTCTGGTAAATCGACAGAATTTTAATTGCGCTTGTAAACAAGAGTAGATCAGGAATGGTTGTCAGACAATGTCGGTTTTTTACTCGAAATTGCTTCGATTTTGCATAATTTTCAATCGATTAGCGCCGATCGAATCTGTCAGGGGAGGCCGGCGAGCAGCAGGAAACAACTAATTAAGCGGTGTTGTTTTTACTCGCTTGAGCCCATGCCGCCGGCCAAACGCTCAGTCAATCCGCTTTTCAAATGCTCGACCAGTTGCCGGACCTTGGGCGACAGGTGTCGCTGCTGCGAATACAGCGCCCAAACTGCGCTGTTCGGCGGTTGTTGGGCTGGCAATAGGGCCACTAAGGCGCCGCTGTGCAGATGCGGTTGCA
>JBBKVZ010000253.1:0-4573 GCA_037968715.1 Pseudomonas sp. | reverse complement strand
TGGTCATGAGCGCACGTATGGAAGGCATGGTGGTAATGACCTACGCCCCACGCTTTGCCGAGGCAGCAGCAGAAATGGGCGGCTGGCTGGCCAGCGGCAAGATCAAGAGTAAGGAAGATATTGTGGCCGGCCTGGAAACCTTCCCAGAAACCTTGCTGAAACTGTTCAGCGGCGAGAACTTTGGCAAGCTGGTGCTCAAAGTCGAGTAAGCCGATGGCGGGCGGACGTAGGGCGGACTCAGGAGCGCAGCGAACAGTCCGCCGCTGTGTGTAGCGAACAGTCCGCCACTCGGAGCGCCTCAACCCTTGGTGTACTGCCTACGGCGAGTACACCCTACGCGAGCCCAACCTCCCCAGCGTTTATGCCAACTCGGCCAACACGGCCGCCAACGCTTGCTGCGGGTTGCTGGCTTGGCTGATCGGGCGACCGATAACCAAGTAATCTGAGCCGGCCTGCATGGCTTGCGCCGGGGTCAGAATACGCCGCTGATCATCTTGGGCGCTGCCCGCAGGGCGAATGCCCGGAGTCACCAATTGCAAGGTTGGATGCGCCGCTTTCAGCACGCTGGCCTCTTGCGCTGAGCACACCAAACCATCCAGCCCCGCCTGCTCGGCCAAACCGGCCAAACGCAACACCTGTGCCTGCGGCTCAATGTTCAGACCGATACCGGCCAAGTCATCTTGTTCCATGCTGGTTAGCACGGTAACGCCGATCAATAGTGGCTTGGCGCCGCTCAACTTATCCAACTCATTACGGCAGGCTGCCATCATGCGCAGGCCACCGGAACAATGCACATTGACCATCCACACGCCCAACTCGGCAGCGGCCTTAACGGCCATGGCGGTGGTGTTAGGAATGTCATGGAATTTCAGATCAAGAAATACCTCAAAGCCTTGCGCCTGCAGGGCCTCAACAATCGACGGGCCACAACGGGTGAACAGCTCTTTGCCAACCTTGAGGCGGCACTGGCTTGGGTCTAGCTGGGCGGCCAGCGCCAAGGCCGCAGCGGCAGTGGGAAAATCAAGGGCGACAATAATCGGGCTGGTGCAGGTCATGGCGGCTTCTCTGGCTAGTCAAAACGCGGCGCATTGTAGCGCTGATCGCCCTTAGGCCCTAGAAGCGGCGCAGTTTTACAAGAAATTACTCAAGGCAAAGGCGGTCATAAAACCGGCGAGGGTAATCAGCCCCGTGTAGGCATGGGTCTGGGCAAAGGCTTCGGGAATCAGCGTGTCTACTAGCATGCAGAGTACCGCGCCCGCCGAAAAACCCAGCGCCAACGACAGCCACATGGGCGCTACATCCGCCATCAATAACGGCCCCAGCATTGCCGCTAGCCCCGAGAGCAGCACAATCACGCCCCATACGCCGAACACATAAGCGGCGCTGCGCCCCTCAGCTTTCAGGCCGGCGGCGCTGGCCAAGCCTTCGGGCAGGTTCGACAGCAAAATCGCAATCATCATCACCAAGCTGACGTGGCCACCGCCAAGCAAGCTTAAACCCAAGCCCAGCGACTCAGGAATACCATCCAGAAAGGCCCCGGCGGCAATCAGCAAGCCCACCACCGGCGCTTGAACCGACGACGCTCCACGGTGCTTACGCTCTTGATGCTCAAGCCACTCATTGGCGGCCACAAACACCACACCGCCAAGTAGCAAACCAGCCAAGGTCGGCCAAACGCCACCCAGCCGGCGGGCCGCAGGGATTTGCTCGAAACAGAGGGCGGCAATCAGCACGCCGCTGCCATAGGCCATGACAGTGGCCACCACCTTGCGCGGCAGGCTCCAGTAAAAACCGATCAAGGCGCCCAGCAACAAGGTACTGGCGGCCAGCCATGCCCAAAGTCCGGCCTGTAAAACCGTTACCCACGCCATCGACTTACCCCAGAAAAAACCGCAAGGCTAGCGCCTCCGACGCCTATTTACTTGGTTATTGCCGTTAAGAAGCTAACCCTCGATAGGTTAAGCTGAGCTTTTGCACCGACTGATTTTCCACCAGCAGGGATTGGATACGCAGATGGGTCGAGTAGTGGCTGCAGCGGTTTACAGCAAAGGTAAAAAGGTTACTGACATTAACTTGGACGAAGGCGCTGCGTGGGCCGCCAAACCCGAGCACTTTGTCTGGATTGGTCTGCAGCAACCTAATAAAGAGGAGCTAGCCAGCCTACAGCGGCAATTTAATCTGCATGATCTAGCGATTAGCGATGCCCTCGGGCAACACAGCCGGCCGAAGCTGGAAACCTTTGGCGATGCGCTGTTTATGGTGCTCTACGCCCCACTGCGGATCGACGGCAAACTGGAGTTTATTGAAACCCATATTTTTGCCGGCACCGGCTACATCATCAGCGCCCGTTACGGCGACTCATCGCCCTACTCCCAGGTGCGCCAAAGCTGTGAAGCCAAGCCGCTGCTACTGGCCAACGGCGAAGACTTTGTGCTCTACGCGCTGCTCAACTTTGTGGTGGAAACCTACCGGCCAGTCACCGAACTGATCCACAGTGAGATCGATGCGCTGGAGCAAAACGTTCTCGGCCAGTCCCTCAATCAAGGCGACATCGAGCGCATCCATAGCCTGCGCCGCGACTTGCTGCGCCTGCATCGTCACGTCGCCCCGCTGGTCGAGGTTTGCCAAGAGCTGCAAAGTTTGTCGTTCCCGTTTATCGACAAGCATATGCGCCCGTACTTTCGCGACGTGGCGATTCACGTTAAGCGCCTACTGGAAGACTTAACCGTGTTGCGCGACATCGCCAGCCAAACCATCGAAATCGGCTTGTTGTTGGAGTCGTCCCGACAAAGTGTGGTGCAGCGCAAGTTCGCCGCTTGGGCGGCGATTCTGGCCTTCCCCACGGCGGTGGCCGGCATCTACGGGATGAATTTTCAAAATATGCCGGAGCTGAGTTGGCACTACGGCTACTTCGGCGTACTGGGCATTATCGGGATAGGCTGCTGCACATTATTTGCCAATTTCAAACGCCTTGGTTGGCTGTAAGCGCAGCCGCTGCCCAGTGGCGGCTCACTTCGGCGACCTGGGTGAGTAGCGCCGAGGCGCTCCACGGCCGGCTAGTGCTTACCATGGGCCACAAAACGCATCATCCACTCAGCAACCAAATCGCCTTGTTGCTCATGCTGCAGGCTGCCAATGCCACGCTGATAAACCTCCTCGCCATAGGTCTTCTGGCGCAGCTCTAGCAATGAGCGCGAGTAGCGCTCATCAAACTCTGGGTGCCCCTGGAAGCACAGCACCTGATCACCGATGTAATAAGCACCAATCGGACAAAACTCACTACCCGCCAATACCGTGGCGTTCTCCGGGGCTAAGGTGACCTGATCTTGGTGACTAATCAGCATGGCTAAACGCTCAGCGCTGGGCTGCAGCCACTCTGGCTGTTCACTGACCGCATAGTGATGTACGCCTACCCCCCAACCTTGCGTGGCGCGCTCCGCTTTACCGCCCAGCAGTAAGGCCAACAATTGATGCCCAAAGCACACGCCCATGAGTTTATCGCCCAACTGATAACGCTTAAGCAGAAACACTCGTAAGGTTGCGATCCAAGGGTCGTTGGCAAAGGAGTCGGCCTTACTGCCAGTGACCAAATAAGCGTCATAGTGCTGCTGATCATCAGGGTAGCGACCGGCCACCACATTGAAAACTTCAAGTTGCGCGGCGATCGGCTGGCGGGCAAATAAACGCTGAAACATCCGCCCATAACCCTCAAATTGGTCCACCAAATCGGGATGAATGTTATCGGTCTCAAGGATGCAAATACGCAGGGTCATGCAGGTTTCCTGAAGCAGTGGACGAGGGCCGCGAGTGTTTGTTTTTTTTAACACATCTTAAGTTTTATGCAAACACCTGCACCGCTAAAAAACGCCAGCAGCGCTCAGTGCCACCGGCTGCGAACGCTAGGGCAAACCGCCGATCATTTACCGGCTAAGTCGGGCACTCGCCCATTTGCCCTACCGCGCCTGCAACAGAGTCATAGCGCTGTTAGTGGCTTTGTTTTAGATTCTTCGTAGGTGTATTTGCCCCATACAATAATGACAAGCGCGAGAGCCATGACCCAAGCCGACTTGATTTCCCCTGCCCGTTTCATTTCCCGTTTGCCCGCCAGCTTCAGCCGCCTACCCCGCATGCTGCGCGGCCTGTATTACACCGGCATTCGCAACCGCGAAAAAACCCTATCGCTCGCCTGGGCGCTGGAGCGCGCCACCCAGTTGCATCCCGATCGCCCAGCGGTGATGGATGAACAACGCAACCTCAGCTATCGCCATTTCAATGCTTGGGCTAACCGCCTCGCTTGGGCGCTGAAAGCCGACGGGGTGAAGCACGGCACAGTGGTCGCGGTGATGCTGGAAAATCGCCTCGAGCAACTGGCATTGCTCGCCGCGCTGGCCAAACTCGGGGCCATCGCCGCACTGATTAACACCACCCAGCGCGGCAAAGTGCTTAGCCACAGTTTGAACTTGGCCAAGCCGTCGTTCTTTGTGATTGGTGAGGAGTTATTTACAGCATTTAGCGAGGTAAGAAGTGACGTTAGCGGGGCCACTACCGGTGGTTACTGGCTGGCCGACCGCGA
>JBBKVZ010000252.1:0-11760 GCA_037968715.1 Pseudomonas sp. | reverse complement strand
GCTCGAAGTCCATGCGCAGCAATTGTTGGTGACGGCTGATCACGCGCAACTTGACGATGGTTGGCTGGTTGGCAATTTGCTGAAAATGCGCCTGCACCCCTGCCGCCAACATACAGTTGGTTAAGCTGGTGGCCGCTTCATCAACCCCGGTAACGCCGACCAATAACGCTGGCGCACCGAGGGCGGCGATGTTCAGCGCAACGTTGGCGGCACCACCCGGACGGTCTTCAATTTGCTCGACCTTGACCACGGGTACCGGCGCTTCTGGGGAGATGCGTGAGGTGCCGCCATGCCAATAGCGGTCGAGCATCACATCACCGACCACTAACACGGCGGCCTGATCGAAACGGGGCATGGACAACTTCATGGCGACTCCAGCGTCAGGCGTGTGGGGTGCAGCAAAAAAGCCGCGAATCATAACATGAGCCATAGCGCGCCCTGAGGCGTGCCGGCGCTGACCACTGTCAGCGCCACCAGCGCGATACTAGTGCATGGGCAAAACCTAAGAGGCTTCGCTTGCCGCAGTTAGCTCATCGCCCTCGGCAAACTGGCGCGAGTGCAAGCGGTGGTAATAGCCACCCAGCGCCAACAACTCAAGATGACTGCCGCGCTCGACGATGCGGCCCTGATCCATCACCAAAATCAAATCGGCTTTCTCGATGGTGCTCAGGCGGTGCGCGATCACCAGTGTGGTGCGACCGTTCATGACCTTATCCAACGCGGCTTGGATATGCTGCTCAGACTCGCTATCCAAGGCCGAAGTGGCTTCGTCGAGAATCAACACAGGGGCGTTTTTCAGCAGCGCCCGGGCAATCGCCAAACGCTGACGCTGGCCACCGGAAAGCAACACGCCGTTCTCGCCAACCATGGTTTGATACGACTGCGGCATCTTCACAATAAATTCGTCAGCGTAGGCATCCACTGCCGCCGCTTGCACAGCAGCAAGCGGTGCACCGGCCAAATCGCCATAGGCAATGTTATTGCTGACGGTGTCGTTAAACAGGGTTACCTGCTGAGTCACCAAGGCAATGTGCCGACGTAAATTACGCAGGCTGTATTCCTCGACGTCTACACCATCGAGCAGAATCTGCCCTTGCTCATGGTGATAAAAGCGCGGCACCAAGCTGGCCAAAGTTGACTTACCGCTGCCCGAGCGGCCGACCAGCGCCACCATCTGCCCCGGCTCAACGGTGAAGCTGATGTCGTGCAACACCGGTTGCTCGGTACCCGGATACGTGAAACTAAGGTTGCGTACTTCCAGCCGGCCAGTTACGCGCTCACTGTTATGGGTGCCTAGGTCAGTCTCGGGCACCTGATCCAACTGATCGAAGATACTGTCCGATGCCGCCAGCCCCTTCTGCACCGTCGAACTGACCTCCGACAGCTGGCGAATTGACTTGGGCAACAAGCCCGCAGCAGTGATATAGGCCACCAACTCACCCACAGAAGCATCGCCACGCAAATAGAGCACCAGAAACATCAGCACAGCCATCGCAGAGTAAATCACTAGCTGCAGCGTGGGCGTATAGATCGCCTGAGTCCGAGTCATTTTCAGGCTACGATTCATGTTGTTCGCACTGGCCTTGTGAAAGCGATCCACCTCGTACTCTTCACCGCCGAAGCTGCGCACAACTCTGTAGCCCTGAATAGTTTCCGAGGCCACATGGGTAACATCACCCATAGCCACCTGAATCTGCTTGCTTTGCTTACGAAACTTCTTACTCGAGGAGCTTACCAAGACACCAATAATCGGCAGTATTGCTAACAACACTAAGGTCAGACGCCAATGCATCCATAGCAGGTAGCCAAACAGGAAAATAACCGTGAAACCTTCACGAATCACCACCTTGATGGCGTCCGTAATGGCGCCCGTGACCATGGTAACGTTGTAAGTGATACGCGAAATCAAATGCCCGGAGTTGTGGTTATCGAAGTAGCCATTCGGCAGGGTCAGCAGGTTGTCAAATAAGGCGCAACGAAGATCATGCACCACTCCGCGCGCCACCTTAGCGAGGTAGTAGTTACTGAGGAATGAACCTACCCCCTGATAGAAGGCAATGAGTACAATCAGCAGCGGCACGCCGTAGATCATCGGCACGCCAAGAATCACAGCCTTTTCAGGGTCCTGCAGCCCATCCAAGAAGAGCTTGAGCATGTGCGCCAGCATCGGCTGACTGGACGCGAACAACAAGAAACCGATGATGCTAACGGCGAACGCACCCCAGTAGGGCACTACGTATTTGAGTAATCGCAGATAAACTTTAAAACTAGATTGCTGCGTGGAATCGACCATTCTACGGGGCTCTTCAAACAGGCTAGAGGAACGAGATGCAGATTGTAACAGCGAACCAATTACAAGATTGGCTCAGTCAAGGCGAGGTGCTGGAAAAAGACAGCCACGGACCCAAAGTCATACGCTTGGCCAACGGTGATCTTTTGAAGATATTCCGAAGTCGCCGTAACTCTTTGCTGGAGCGCTTACAACCTGCTGCTAGGCGTTTTCAAAGAAACAGTGAACGCCTCAATGCCCTTGGCATTGCCACTCCAAAAATACATGACACATTCTGGGTACAGCGCGAAAAAAACATCAGCGCCTGCGTATACCAGCCACTTCAGGGAACACCTCTGGACAGCCTGTTCAACATCGCACGCAGCGAATTCGATGCCCTCCTGCCAGCGCTGGCTGCCTATATTTTACAGATGCACCGGCGCGGCATTTATTTCCGTTCCTTGCACCTAGGCAATATTTTACGCACCCCAGACGCAGGTTTTGGCCTGATTGACTTTCTCGACATCCGTTTCAAAGGCCGACCGCTAGGACGCATGCTGGTGCAGCGTAACTTCCAGCATTTACGCCGCTACTTAGAGCGCCGCAAGGTTGAAAACTTTCCTTTTGACGAGTTACTTATTGCCTACAGCGCAGCGAGCAAACAGTCCAACTGATCCAGCGTGATCTTCGGCACCAAACTGGCCGGCAGGCGACTCTTAGCTGACAGGTTATAAACCTGAAATCTCGGACCAACAACGTGCCGTGCCATCAATTCGAAACAAGGCTCAATGTAATCCTCATAGTCACCATCTAGGCGACTTGGCATGGCTGCAGCACCCTGCTCGTAAAATCGCCCCTGACTAGAGTCCAAATCAACGCCAACCAATATCACCTGATTAAAACCCAGATGGTGTGCAAGCTGCAGGCCCGCGTAAGGAATAGTCCGACAACTGAAATAACCTTTGTCCATATCTCGACTAAAACCTATTCGATTAGGTTTCTGACTGAACAAAGAGAAATCACAGGAGACATCCTGATCGTTACGCATCGCCCATGCAAAACGCCGATCGGACAGCTGTTGCTTGCCATCAATACTGCGATTAACCCGTTTAAATTTATATAAGCGAGTCTGAGCCAGCTCAGCAGCAGACAATCCTCGGGTAATACTAATCACCCGCGGACTTAACGCTACGTTTTGCGCCAGCGCCAATCCCTGACGCAATATCGGCTGGCGCTGCGTAGCAAAGCTATTGTCATCACACAAATAGAACAGCGGGGCAACGTCTGCTGCCGTAAAGAGCTGAATAGAGCCACTGACCGCAAACATTGGGTATTGGGCGTAATTCACGAGCGGAAAGTCCCGCGCCGACGGCCCAGACGCTACGATAAACAGCGGCCCCGAGCATATCCCCTTGCACGCGGCAAATGCTTGGAGATTCGAGTCATCAAAACCGGCGCTAAGCACATCGGCAACTGCATCAAACGCACTCATCACAAGCCCTCAGCACATTATTAATAATCAACAACTAGCAGTATCCGCTACCACCTGTCCGCGCCCAGCCAAGGTAAGACTAATAATTAAAGGTAACCACATCACAAACCAATCAGCATTAGGCTTGAGCCACAAACCAATACCATCGGTAAGCAACGAGACACTGGAGAACACCAGCAAAGCTAACAATGCTCGGCCCAAAGGTGTATGCCGGTGCTGCCAACCTCGCCAAGCGGCGCAACTCCACAGCAGCATAAACAACGCCAAACCAACCAAACCCAAGCGCACGCCAATATCCAAAAACAAATTATGCGGATGCTTAAAGCTATGGGCTAGCGCTGGAATATTAATAGAGTAGGCATCAAAACCAAGTCCCATGAACGGATTCTGGCGAATCAAATCAATACCGCCCTGCCACAACTGTGGCCGATAGGATACCCCTCGCTGCAATAAAAACTCTGCATTAATCAAGAAGACCGCAAACAAGCTGCCGAAGACCAATAGCAGCAAGACAATACGTCGCCGGTTAAAATCAATCGCGCAAATAAACACTAGGGCCGCTAGTAGCGCAACCCACACACCGCGTGTCTGACTGGAGATTAAAAACAGCATGAACCCGAGAGCCGCAACCCCCACCAATGTATACAGCAACAGGTAATGCCGTGATTGACGCAAGTCAGGCAACAATAGCGCTCCGAAAATCGCCAGCGCACCAACCGCATGAGCGGCAGGAATAGGGGTATCCCAAAGACCGTGAGCGCTCAATCTAGAGCCGAATCCATTGCCTTGCAGCCAGTAGAAGTCCAGCCATGAATAGGCCGCACCCAAGCCACCAAACAAGGCTGCAAAAAACAACAACTGTTCAATACTCCAGCGATCGTTACGAGCCGCCAACCAAACACCAACAAACGACAACCCTACATACATTGGCAACTTAGCTTTCGTTAAATGATCAAGCGTACCCTGCGCGAATATAATAACTAACGTCCAAGCACAAAATAATAAATACAGCCAACACTCAGGATGACGCCAACTCGGACGTAATTTCTGACGAAACAACGACAACAAAGCAGGCAACCAGAACAATAAAATAATCAATTGATGGTAAAGCTTATTAGTTGGCAACACCCACGGAGCCATAAGAAACACCATCAACCCAAGCACCGCACAACGCGCCAACCACAACTCTTGCTTTATCAACACAGAACTATTCACTTTTATCAATTAAATTTAACAGCCGCGCGACTACATCATGCACATGTATATTATCTGCTTGCTGCCAACTGCCGGGAACACAATACTCCCCCCGCAAATAGTGTAAGAAAGCATTTCGCAACTCCGGATATAGAGGCCAATCTGGAAATGCAGCGACGATATCCAGCATCTGCTCAGCTGAGTCCGCGTGCATGACCACCCCAGAAATATTGAAAAATGCCTGCCCCAGAGTCAGAAGCGGCCGCCCCAGCAACAAGCTTTCCAAGCCGACAGTGGAGTTCAAGGTCACTACAAACAGACTGGACTCAATCAGCTCTTGGGTGCTGTTGCCATTGGCAAACATCAGCGAGGCATGGCAACGCTGGTGCAACTCGGGATATGACTCACGGCTCGACGGGTGTTCCTTGAACACAACCGTCAAGCCTGTTTTCGCCTGTATCAACTCACCCAGCGCAAAGAGTTCACGCATATTTTTTATCCAGGGTGAAAACAGGCGCACTTGCGTGTCGCGATCATCCTGAAAAGGCATAAATACATACTGTTTCGGCAACTCAATTGGCTGTAAGCCTTCTACACGAGGCTTGCGCGGCACCAGTGCAATGGCTTCTTCAGGGCTCTGCTCGACGTGCTCGGCATAGCGTCGGTAAAACTCGGCATCCCGCGGCACCGAATTGCGAAAATTTACGCCTTGAGGATCAAATGTCGTGGTATTGGGCAGCAGGCCATTTTCGAAGAAAGCAGTTCGCGTGCCAGCAGGCAGCAATGCCAGCAGTATCTGGCAATAGCGGTGCGATCCATTCCAGAGCACTAGGACCTCAGGCTGCTCGCGATCCAATAGCGCTTGCGCACGCAGGGCTACAAACAGCAGCTCTAAACGCAGCAACAACTGATAAAAAACGCCGGCGTATTTGGCTTTTACCTGCCGTTCCTGGCATTTATCTTCAATAAGCTGCGACCAATTTAGGCGCCGGATTACACGTGCCATATCGAACATTTTCGGCCAGGGCATATCTGCAGGTAAACACACGACTCCCGACAGCACAGGCACCTCCAGCAGGCGCTTGAAATACTTGCTTTGATGCTTTGCCAGCGAGAAAAACAAAAACTTGCTCATCATCCATCCAGTCTCAACACTTGCGATCTACGCAAGTCAAAATTTACGGCACCAGCTGCGCGATACTTACCTGGCAGTCGATATTTTTATCAGCAAAATATTCTGGCCAGTCGTGAAACTCACTCCAGGCACTGAGGAAGATGAAATCCAGGCCTGCGCCGACGGCACATTGATAATCAAACCGACTGTCACCCAGGAATAATGCTGACTGCGGCAAGTTGCCACTAGCACGTTCACGCTGCAGGATCAGATCTTTGGCGTCGGGGCTGCCAAAGATGCCACCTTCGAAATAGTCGCTCAAACCGCGCAAAGCAAAGACCTCGCGCAGCTCGGCCTGATCACCACCGGAAGCAATCATCCAACGGCTGTCTGGCAGCGACTCACGCAACGCTGCCAGCCCTGGTGCAATAGCACAGCTCAACAAACCATCACGCACCAGGGCGGCATAACGCTCCAGCAGCAGTGGTAGCTCATCGGCAACCTGGCGGCCTGAAAGTATCTGCGTCAGCAAATACTCGAACTTGCGATAACGCGAAATACCGCCATTGACCACGTGATACGCCACCATGGCCTGCGCAACGTCCTCACCATAAGGCAACGATGCCTGGTAGAAGGCCTCGGTCTTAACACTATTGGAGTCAAGCACGACGCCATCGCAGTCAAACACCAGCGCCTGATAGTGCGATAGAGGTTTTCTCACAAGCCACGCTCACGTATTGCCGTCTCAGCGCTGAGAACATCTTCAGGATTGTCGACGGCAATCGACTGCCGAGACATCTCGAGCATCCGCACCTCCCAACCCAACTCCAAAAATCGCAAAATTTCGATATCTTCCAGCGCTTCCAACTCGGTTTTACTTGGGTGCGCGGCGAAGGCCGCAAGGGCCAGGCGAGGAAAGGCATACACGCACACCTGACGCCAACCGCGCACGAAGCCAAGTTGCTTGGTGGTCGGGATGGCCGCTCGCGACATGTATAACAGGCGTTGATCCGGCCGCATCACCACCTTCGGCGTACTGGCATGGCGAAACTGTTGTTCGTTATCAATGGCGCAAAAACCATTGAGCACTTCGCCCGGATACAGAGCCAGACTGGCGATCATTAATCGCAGATCTTCGGGATTGAATACCGGCTCATCCCCCTGAACATTGATCAGGACATCCACTGCCAACTGCCTGGCACATTCAGCCACCCGGTCAGTGCCCGTCTCGCAGGTAGTGGCCGTCATCAACACCTGAATGCCATGGGCTCGGCACACTGCCTCAATACGCGAATCATCGGTGGCCACATACACCTGCTGCGCGGGACAGGCCTGGATGCACTGGCGATAGGTGCGCACGATCATGGGCACACCGCACAACTCGACCAGCGGTTTACCAGGAAGCCGGCTGGACTCGTAACGCGCAGGAATAATCACGGCATAACTGAGCTCAGGAGCAGGCATAACGGACCTCACAAGGCATAAATTGAACTCACCGGCAGTTGATAGCGGGTCGGTGTCACCGCAAGCAAGGGTGGCACCCCTGGCGACTGCTGGAATGCCTCAAGCAACTGATTGACCTCCTTGCTGCGCGGATCATCGGCCGAATAGCCGTCAAACCCAGCGAGCAAAACCCGCCGGGCTTGGCCACTGGCGGTAATGGCCAGGGCATAAGCGGCAACCAAGGACCCAGGTAGCGTGCAGTGACGCTCGGCAAACGCAAACACACCGGCCTGCACGACCAGACCGAAGTCCAGTAATGGCTTGTCTCCCAAGGCCGCACGCACGTCGGCCGGCAGCATATGCGCGGGCGTCACCAGCGGCTGCGGCAAGCGCCGATGCTCCTGGCAGTCCGCCATCAGGCGGAATGGATGACAAGCTGCACGCACATCAATCAACTCGGCAGCGATATGCGACTGGGTATTGAGCGCTATGACAAACGGCTTGGCCCGCACAATGTAGTCCTCAAGCGCCTGCCGATGGCGAGAGACACCTGGCCCACTACCGAGCAACAAGACTTCGCGGTCAGCCAAGAGCGTTTGCGGCGCCCATGTTCCGGATGGCTCGCCCCGGTAAAAGTGCCGCGCAGACTCGAGCGTGCCGGGGTTGAACTTCTTGCCGCCCTGATCCTTGAGGAAGTCGATCACCGCCAGCAAGTCTTCTTCGGCATAGCGGGAGTCAGCGAGCATTTCCTGAATGTACGTCGGGTGAATGCCATAGGTGCCGGCTAAAAAATAATACGGGTTGGTTCCCCAGCCGTACTGCTGCTGCATCGGCTGAAACCAGCGGGCGATAACCCCGAGCAGCGGGCTAATATCAACCTTGCGGCCACGCTTAGCCATTAACTCGATGGCCAAATAC
Source organism: Pseudomonas sp. (assembly GCA_037968715.1). Taxonomy (GTDB): domain Bacteria; phylum Pseudomonadota; class Gammaproteobacteria; order Pseudomonadales; family Pseudomonadaceae; genus Aquipseudomonas. The sequence goes on along the minus strand of JBBKVZ010000252.1, from coordinate 3,330 downwards.
TCGGTGCGAGCATTGCCTGGACCGCGCCCCATACCGGTCACAGTACTGTCTACCCAGCTGACGCCATCTGCTACCGCTTGCATCGTATTGGCTAGGGCCATGGCGCAATTGTCATGGGTGTGAATACCCAGGGCACCCTGCCAGCCACGCCGCAGGCTGCGAATAATGTCGCTGGTTTGCGCTGGAGAGAGGCTGCCCATGCTGTCGGCGAAATACAGCGCATCCAGGGGACGGCCCTGTGCCATCAGCGCCAGATGCGCAATCTCATCAGGCTGTCGATCGGCGATCTGCATCAGGTTGATACCAACCCGATAACCCTGCGCACTCAACCAGTCGCACGCCGGCAGTGTCGCCTCGAACTCGTGCACATGACAGGCCAGACGGACCAACTTGACCGGCGATTGAGCCGCCGGCGCAAACAACAATGCCAATGCTGGAAGAAGCCCCGCCGGGTGATTAAGAACCTCACTGGCATTGACCATCACCCCCACATTCAGCGCTACCGGCAACTGCAAACTACGCAGGAATGCATCAGTGGTAAACGCATAGGCGCCACGAAAACCGCTGCCGGCAAATCCACGAAAGCCCAGCTCAACATAATCCACGCCCAGGCCCAGCATGGCCTGCAGGTAACCTTGAACCAACTCGGTATCAAAATCCCAGTTGTTGTAATAACCACCATCACGCAGCGTGCAATCGAGCATCACCAAGGCTGGTTTATTCATCGTTGCGTCCACCTGCTAATTGCAATCCGGCGGGCAATAATCGCTGCCCGCTACACGCGCCCTTGGCCTGCAGCAGCTCAAGTATTGCCAGGGCATTGTTCAGTCCATTGACGCCATGCGCCAAATGATAATCAGCAAAGCGCGCGGAGCATGCCAATGCTCGCGCGTAGCCCGTCTGGATCTCCTGCACACACCTGCTCAAGGCATCAGCCTGGCGGATACAAGGGCCAAAATATGCTTCTTGGGAAAAAATATCGTGTTCGCCGCTGGCATTCACATAAATCACCGGGCGCCGCGCCAAAGCAGCCTCGATAACGGCGTTCGACATGATATTGATCACGATCGAAGCCTGTTCCAAGGCCATTGCCAGCGTGCAGCTCGAGGGCAATACCTGCACATTCGACAACTCGCTGGCAACCTGCCCCCAAAACGGCACCTGACTTCGCGGATGGGCTTTGATTAGCACCTGGTAATCCGGGTTCTGCCCCGCCCATTCGCGAATCAATGCATAAGTGCGTTGATAGCCCGCCTCCTTCTCCTTGTCAGGGCCGACGCCCAGCACCAGCAGCACCTTCATCCCGGCATCCGCCGGTTGCAGATCGTAAGAGCGATCAATCATATGCGAGCCGGCCAACACCGCTGTCGAGGTGCCGAAACGCAAAGCCCTAGCCTGCAAAGCCTCTAACGAACTCTGGCCGAACAGAAAGTAATAGTCATAGTCATTCATGCCCAAGCGCCGCGAACCCTCCACGGTAGTCGCATGGGCCAGGTGCACCAGTAACTGTTGGCGCTGCTGCAGAGCCAGGCGCAGAAACGGCGAATACAGGCTGCCATTGCGGTCATTGAGCAGAATACCCGGCTGATGGCGCTCGACCAGCCACTGCGCATAGGCTGCATAGCCGAAGTAGCGCAACGATACCGACTGTGGCGGGCGTTTGAGCAGGCGCTGGCGGAGAATCACCCGAGGCTCCTGCAGCGCGCTTTCCACCAGCGTATGACCGCGCGCGCGCAGGCCATCAATCAATAACTTCTTGCGCTGAAACTTGATCACCTTGGGCGCCGATTGCAGCAGCAAAAAATCACAGGGCTCGACGTTAACCTTGGTAGCCAAACGCACGCGAGCGCGCAACCCGAAGAGCCCATCAGTCAGTGCTTCGCGGGCATAACGCACAGCGCTGCCCAGCCAGCCATGGCGCTCGCGCAGCAGCAACCAGCGATACTGGTCGAGTGCGCGCGCCTTGGCAGCCCAGGGGTTATCAACCAATGGAGTGGTCACGCGCACAGCCCAGCGACGAGGGGTAAAGCCCAGAAGCGCCGGACAACAGGCATATCAGAAAAATACGCTTGCAGCCGAGCAAACACAGCCTGTTGCTCGTCGGCCGTGGTTTTGGCTGCTAGCGCTTGCGCCCGCAACTGAGAGGCCAAAGCAGCGTGGTCAGCCAAGGTAAACAACCGCCCCACGCCCTCAACCACTTCCTTCCCGCCGCCACAATCGCTGCAAATCACCGGGACTCCGGCCGCCATGGCTTCCAGCAGCACCATACCGAAGGGCTCGTGGTCGGAGGTCAGGGCAAACACGTCGAAAGCCTTGAAGTAGCGGCGAGCATTGGCCACCTGCCCGAGGAAGCGTACCGAAGCGCTCACCCCCAACTCGGCGGCTAGGGCCTTGAGGGCCAACTCTAGGCGACCACTGCCCATGATCGCCAGCAGGCTGCCGGCGGGCAACTGTGGTAAGGCTTGAGCGAAGCCTCGAATCAGGGTGGCCTGGTCTTTGTCTGGATGCAGGCGACCGACGTTGCCAACCACCCAGGCGGCCTGCGGCAAGTCGAGGTGTTCGCGGGCCGCCTCACGGGAAACCTGCTCGGCCTGTACAGTGACAATATCAATGCGGTTATACAGCGTCTCGATGCGTTCGGCCGGCCAAGCGGGCAGGCACGCGCGCATCTCGTCGCGCACAGCATTAGACACCCCCAGAAGGGCTAGGCGCTGACGAAACATGTTGGCAAATAGTTTGCGTGTCAGCCGCTGATAGTCGCCAAAGCCATGGTGCACGCCAATCACCGGCAGGTCGCTGGCGAGCAAGGCGATATAGATCGGCTTAAAGCGATGGGCGATGCAGAACTTAAAATTACGCACAGCGACCAACTTTTTCAGATCGCGAATGGCCTTGAGTTTAAGGCCACGGATATCCTTACTGCGGTAATTGAGGAATATCACCTCATCGGAGGCCGAGCCACGCTCGACCTCCGCACTCGGCGCGCCCGTCAGATAGACAGTCGTAACCTTGTACGGTGTGCCCACAAATAAGCTGGCGTACTGACGGGCACAGTCCAAAAACGGCCCGTCATAACCGTGGCAGAACTGCAGTACACGCAGTTCAGATGGCGTCGTCATAGCGGCTCAGGCCGTCCTTGACCACCAAGATATCCTGCATGATCAGGTACTCAAGGTCCGAGCCGAAGAACATGTCCAGGGCATCGGTCGGCGAGCAGATCATCGCTTCGCCACGGCGATTCAGTGAGGTGTTGAGTGACACGCCGTTGCCGGTGAGTTTTTCCAGCTCGAGCATCATGTCGTAGTAGCGCGGGTTGTATTCGCGCTTGAG
>JBBKVZ010000251.1:0-5247 GCA_037968715.1 Pseudomonas sp. | reverse complement strand
GTTAACGTAGTAGCTACCGAAGGTCGACTGCATGGCCGTGAACACATCGTTGACGGCCACCCCCAAGGAGCGCGCCTTGATACGATCGAGGTCAACGTAGTACTGCGGCACATTGGCATTGAAGGTGGTTTGCAGCCCCGTCAACTCTGGACGTTTGCCTGCTGCAGCAAGGAACGCCTGCACCTTGGCGGCCATCTCCGGCACGCTGGCGCCGGCACGGTTTTGCAAAAAGGCCTCGAAGCCACCGGTGGTGCTCATGCCCGTGATCGGCGGCGGGTTGAACGAAGCAACCATCCCGTCTTTCTCCGACAAGCCCATGCCCATAAATTCGCGGGTCAGGTTGCGCGCATCCAGCTCTGCCGTGGTGCGCTCGGTCCAGTCTTTAAGCGGCACAAAGGTCACGGCGGCGTTGCTGCGAGTACTGTTGCTGAGAATGTCCATGCCGGCAAAAGTCAGCACATCGCGCACGCCTGGGTGAGCCATGAGCTTGGCGTCGAAGTCGCTGGTCAGCGCATCGGTACGCGACAACGAGGCCGCCGGCGGCAGGAAGTATGCATTCAGCACATAGCCCTGATCCTCATCCGGCACCAGCGAGCCCGGCACGCGGCCAAACAGGCCGATGGTCAGGGCAATCATCCCGCCGAACAGCAGCAGGCCGATAACCGAGCGCTTAAGGAAAAACGCCACACCGGCGCCATAGGCCTCGGTGAGTTTGTCGAAACCACGGTTGAACCAGCGAAAAGGTGCGATGGGTTCTTTGTGCTCATCTTTCAGCAACAAGGCGCACAAAGCCGGCGACAGGGTTAACGCGACGATGCCGGAGATCACCACCGACATGGCAATGGTGATCGCGAACTGTTTGTACATCTCCCCAGTCAGACCACCGAGGAAACCCACCGGCACAAACACCGCACAGAGCACCAGCACGATGGCGATGATCGGCCCGGTCACTTCTTCCATGGCCTTAATCGCCGCATCGCGGGCGCTGAGTTTTTCTGTGCGCATGACCCGCTCGACGTTCTCGATCACCACGATGGCGTCATCCACCACGATGCCGATGGCCAACACCAAGCCGAACAGGGTCAATAGATTGATCGAGAAGCCCAACAAGTACATGCCGGCAAACGTACCGATCAGCGAAACCGGAATCGCCAGCACGGGAATCAGCGTGGCGCGCCAGTTTTGCAGGAAGATAAACACCACCAACACCACCAGCACCAGTGCCTCGGCAAAGGTGTGAATCACCTCTTCAATGGAGACCTTAACGAACACCGTGGTGTCGTAAGGAATCTTGTAGGTAATCCCGGCCGGAAAACGCTTGGCGACACGTTCCATGGTGTCGCGCACTGCTTGGGCGACATCCAGCGCATTGGCGCCAGGTTGCAGGTAGATGCCGAAGGAGGCGTTGCGTTTGCCGTTCAGCGAGGTCACTAGGGAGTAATCCTGGGCGCCCAGTTCAACCCGCGCGACATCGCCCAGCACCAAGCTGGCACCCGTACCGTCGGAGCGCAGAATGATCTGCTCAAACTCCTTGGGGTCGGCCATGCGGCCTTGGGTGGTCACCGTATAGGTAAACGCCTGCGGCGCATTCAGCGGTTCTTGGCCGAAACTGCCGGCAGCAAACTGCGAGTTCTGCTCACGAATCGAGTTGACCACATCCACGGAGGTCAGGTTGTACTGCGCCAGTTTGTCCGGGCGCAGCCAAATGCGCATGGAGTAGTCCTTGGCGCCAAACTGGGTAACGTCGCCCACCCCCGGCAAACGTTTGAGTTCATCAATTACGTTGATCAGCGCGTAGTTGCTGATCACTACCGGATCTTTCGAGCCGTCCGGGGAAAACATCGACACTACTTGCAGGATGTCCGCCGATTTTTTCACCACCGTCACGCCTTGGCGACGAACTTCTTCCGGCAATTTAGCCAGTGCCGCCTGCACCCGGTTATTCACATCGATGGTGGCTTGGTCCGGATCGCGACCCACTTTGAAGTACACCGACAAACTCATGCTGCCGCTGCCCGCCGAGGTGGACTGCTGGTAGATCATGCCCTCTACGCCGTTGATTTGCTGCTCCAGCGGCGCGGCCACAGTTTCTGCGATGACCTGAGCGCTAGCGCCTGGGTAGTTAGCTGAAACCTGCACTTGCGGCGGCAGAATCTGCGGATACTGAGCAATCGGCAGCGATTGAATCGCCGCCAACCCGGCCAGCAGGATGACAATGGAGATGACCGTAGCGAAGATCGGCCGGTCAATAAAGAAACGTGAGATCACCGGACCTGCTCCTTATGATTGCTTAGCAGCAGTCGGCTCAACCACCTTGACCGGCTGGTCGGGACGCACGCGAATCAGGCCATCAACAATGACCCGATCGCCCACTTTGATGCCCGTGCGAATCACCCAGCGGCCATTCACGGTGAACTCGGTATCCACCGGACGAGCCCGAGCAATGCCAGCCTCATCCACCACAAAAACCATATTGCCTTTTGGCCCTTGGGCCAGCGCGCGCTCCGGTATGGTCATCGAGTCGGGCCGGGTCATTCCAGAAACACGCACCCGCACAAACTGCCCAGGCAGCAGGTTCTGCTCCGGATTAGGCACAATGGCCCGAGCACTCACGGTGCCGGTGTTCTTGTCGATCAGGCTGTCGGTAAAGTCGACCTCGCCCTTGAGTGGATAGACGCTGCCGTCGCCAAATAACACTTCAGCGGTAAGCTTTTTATCCGCAGGTAACAGCACCTTGCCGCTCTGTACGGCCTCACGCAATTTGCCAGCTTCGCGGTCGGCGTAGGCGTAGTTGACGTAAATGGGGTCGAGCTGGGTGATTTGCGTGAGCAGGCTGGCGTTAGGGTCGCTGGCCACCATCAGACTGCCCTCAGACACCGCTTCTTTGCTGGTAATGCCCGAAATCGGCGCCACCACCGTGGTGTAATCAAGATCGATCTGCCGAGCCTGCACCGTGGCCTGAGCAGCCTCTAGGTTGGCCTTGCTTTGCTCGTAATTAGAGATGTAGCGGTCTAGCTCACTGTCGCTGGCATAACCTTTTTTCTGCAGTTCACGAATCCGCTTGAGGTCGCGATCGGTCTGCCGGTAGCGTGCCTGCTCTTGGGCAAGCGCGCCCTTGGCCTGAGCCAACTCCGCCTGATAAGAGCGCGGGTCGATGCGAAACAGCACCTCGCCCTGCTTAACCTGACTGCCTTCCAGGTAGCTGCGCCCCTTAAGAATGCCACTCACCTGGGCCCGCACTTGCACCTCGCGGTAACCGGCGGTGCGCGCGGCGTACTCCAAGACCACCGGCAGCAACTCACTTTTGACCACTTCGACAGCCACTTCAGCTGGCGGCGGCCCTTCGGCCTGGGCCAGAGTAGTCAGCAATAGACCAAGGGAAATAGCGCAAAGCGCAGCGCAGCGATGGCGACCCATAAGCATCTCGTCTTCTCCGTGACAGCTAAATTCAGACAATCAGTTAGTTATAGGTGGAATGCTACGGGGAGTAACACCACTTGGAAACCTTACTTAGCACGAGGCGTACATAAACTCGGCACGCACCACGCTTGCCGAGTGCCCCAGCAAGCGCCAAGCTCTGTACTCGCCGATATTCTTTGTGAGGATGCCCATGACCCGGTTGCGAATACTCATGCTGGCCCTGCTGGCGTTACCCGCATATGCCAGCAGCGAACCGTTGATGGACTATGCGATATTGATTATCTCCCGTGAACGCTTGGAGGTAGCCACCCCCTGCGACATCGGTATTTACCTGCAAGACCAACTGGTATCGCGTCTGTATCAAGGCGAGTCAGCCTCCTTCAACCTGCCCGCAGGGCCCGTTTCAATTCGTATGGGCATGCTCGGCGGAACCGCGTGCATCCCGGCATTTGAGCAAATACGTGGCGAAAATATCAGCCTGCAAGCAGGCGAAATTCGCAAGTTCCGCATTGCCCTCGGCGGCAATGGCCTGCACCTAATCTCGGTACCGAGCGCGCAATAGAGCTTGACCTTGCCATAAGGTAAAGGTTGATCCTGCGGCATCGATACCGAGGAGTGCAGCGTGTCTAGTCAGTTTGATTTACCCATCAGCGGCATGACCTGCGCCAGTTGCGCCGGGCGCATTGAGCGCGCGCTAACGCAGGTTGCCGGCGTGCAGAGCGCCAGCGTCAACCTGCTGGCCGAACGCGCCCAGGTTCACGGCGACGTCGCGGTAAGCGCCTTAGTCAGTGCAATTGAAACCAGCGGTTTTCAAGTGCCGCAACAGCGCCTCGAACTGCGTATTACTGGCATGACCTGCGCCAGTTGCGCCGGCCGCGTGGAGCGGGCGCTGGGCAAAGTAAGCGGCGTGCTGAGTGTCAGCATTAACCTAGCCAATGAGCGTGCCTACCTGCAACTGCTTGCTGATGTGAGCGCGCAAACGCTGATCGGCGCAGTCAGCAAAGCCGGTTATCAGGCCGCTCTGCTAGAACCCGACGCAGCCCCGCTCAGCGGCGAGCACAAAGCCCTGCAACGTGAGCGCATCAGCCTACTGCTGGCCATTGCCTTGGCCCTGCCCTTGCTGCTGCCCATGCTTCTACAACCGCTGGGCGTGCATTGGATGCTGCCGGCTTGGCTGCAATTTGCCTTGGCCACTCCGGTGCAATTCATGCTCGGTGCGCGGTTTTATCGGGCCGGCTACCGCGCCCTGCGCGCCGGCTCAGCCAATATGGATTTACTGGTCGCCTTAGGCACCAGCGCCGGTTACGGCCTGAGCTTATATATGTGGTGGCGCGCCCCAGCCGGGGTAATGCCGCACCTGTATTTTGAGGCCTCGGCGGTGGTGATCGCCCTGGTATTAATGGGCAAATATCTCGAGAGCCGCGCCAAGCGCCAGACCAGCAGCGCACTGCGCGCCCTCGAAGCACTGCGCCCAGAATTTGCCACCCGCTGGCAAGACGGCATCGAGCAACAGGTGGCAATTAGCGAACTGCAAATAGACCAGCTGATTGTGGTTAAGCCCGGCGAAAGCTTCCCGGTCGATGGCCTGATTATCGAAGGCAGCAGCCATGCCGATGAAGCCCTGCTCACTGGCGAAAGCCTGCCGGTGGCCAAGCAACCCGGCGACACGGTGAGCGCCGGTGCCATCAATGCTGAAGGCCGCTTAATACTGCGTATTAGCGCGCTGGGCGGCGCGACCCAACTGGCGCAAATTATTCAGCTGATGGAAAGCGCTCAAGCCGGCAAAGCGCCGATCCAGAAACTGGTCGATCGAATTAGCCAAGTATT
>JBBKVZ010000250.1:0-3230 GCA_037968715.1 Pseudomonas sp. | reverse complement strand
ATGAAGAAAAGATGACAATAAAATCGAGACAAAAGAAAAACCCCCAAGCATTTCTGCTTGAGGGCTTTCAAATATGGCGCAGCGGACGGGACTCGAACCCGCGACCCCCGGCGTGACAGGCCGGTATTCTAACCAACTGAACTACCGCTGCGCAGCGGCCGAACTTTCGTTCGTACTCGTGAGAACTGGTGGGTGATGACGGGATCGAACCGCCGACCCGCTGCTTGTAAGGCAGCTGCTCTCCCAGCTGAGCTAATCACCCAGTGTCTCGCGAGGTGTGCAATTTACCCATGGGGCGATGCTAAGTCAATACCCTGCTTGAAGTTTTTCTAAAAACAGACAAATTTCCAAGCCGCTCGTAAAGCATCAACAACCGCACCATGAGCAAAAACCAAGACTCCCTGCCTAGGCTCGTACAACTTTCGCCAAAAGCGAAAAACTTACAGCGCAGCCAACCCACGAACCAAGTCAGCCTTTAGATCAGCAACATCCTCTAGGCCAATCGCCAAACGAATCAGGCTGTCGCCAATGCCTGCCGCAGCGCGCGCCTCAACCGACAATCGCCCATGCGTGGTAGTCGCGGGATGAGTAATAGTGGTTTTTGTGTCACCTAGGTTGGCTGTAATCGAAATCAGCCGGGTGGCATCAATAAAACGCCACGCTGCCTCTTGGCCGCCCACCACCTCAAAACTAACCACGGCGCCAAAACCCGTCTGCTGGCGTTTAGCCAACTCATGCTGTGGATGACTCGGCAAGCCTGCGTAGTAAACCTTGCTCACTTGCGGCTGCTGCTCAAGCCACTCGGCTAAAGTCTGCGCGCTGGCGCAATGCGCCAACATGCGCAAGCGCAAGGTTTCTAAGCCTTTAAGAAATACCCAAGCATTGAACGGACTCATGGTCGGCCCGGCGGTACGCAAGAAGCCCACCACCTCCTTCATCTGCTCTGCCCGCCCGGCAACAACCCCACCGAGGCAGCGTCCCTGACCATCAATAAACTTGGTCGCCGAATGAATAACGATATCAGCGCCCAAAGCTAAAGGCTTTTGCAGAACCGGCGTGCAAAAACAGTTATCAACAACCAACTGCGCCGAGTGCGCATGCGCGATGTCAGCCAGTGCCGCAATATCAACCAGCTCAGCCAATGGATTAGACGGCGACTCGACAAACAACAACCGGGTATTTGGCTTGAACGCCTGCCGCCAAGCATCCAGATCAGTTAAAGGCACGTAGTCGACCTGAACACCAAAGCGCTTGAAGTACTTTTCAAACAGGGTAACAGTGGCACCGAATACGCTGCGCGAGACCAGAATATGATCCCCCGCGCTACACATACTCATCACACAGGCCAGTATCGCAGCCATCCCGGAAGCCGTAGCCACAGCCTGCTCAGCGCCCTCAAGAGCGGCGATACGCTGCTCGAAAGTTCGCACGGTAGGGTTGGTATAACGTGAGTAGACGTTACCGGGCACTTCGCCAGCAAAGCGCGCCGCCGCGTCAGCGGCAGACCGATAGACATAACTCGAGGTAAAGAACAGCGCCTCGCCATGCTCACCCTCAGGCGAGCGATGCTGTCCAGCGCGGACCGCCAAGGTGTCGAAGGCAACGCCCTCAAGATCGCTGTCTAGTCGCCCAGCATCCCAATCTTGCGTCATGCCCAACCTCCTCGTTCAATCACAAAATTGATCAATTATTGTACAGGTCGATAATTGCACTAACCGCCGTAGACTTGACCATTGTCACATCGTTGCGGGCCTGTTCGATTTTATTCAAATAAGTGGCGTCAATATCGCCAGTCACATATTCGCCGTTGAACACCGAGTTATCAAAGCCCTGCAATGCAGGGTTACTTTCACTGACCGCCTCGACCAAATCAGCTAGGTCCTGATAAATCAGCCAATCAGCACCAATCAACTCAGCCACTTCTTCAGTGCTGCGATTATGCGCAATCAGTTCATGGGCGCTTGGCATGTCGATGCCGTAAACGTTCGGATAGCGGACCGCCGGTGCAGCGGAGCAAAAATACACATTCTTCGCCCCAGCTTCTCTGGCCATCTGAATGATTTGCTTACAGGTGGTGCCCCGCACAATCGAATCATCCACCAGCATGACGTTCTTGCCACGAAACTCTTGCTCAATAGCATTGAGTTTTTGGCGAACCGATTTCTTGCGTGCGGCCTGACCGGGCATGATGAACGTACGACCGATATAACGGTTCTTCACAAAGCCTTCGCGAAACTTCACACCTAGGTGATTCGCCAACTCCAGGGCAGAGGTACGACTGGTATCCGGAATAGGAATAACCACGTCGATATCATGCTCTGGACGCTCACGCAGAATTTTCTCTGCCAGCTTTTCGCCCATGCGCAAACGCGCCTTATACACGGAGACGCCGTCCATGATTGAGTCCGGACGAGCCAGATACACATACTCAAAAATGCACGGCGAATAAAACGTTTTGGTAGCGCACTGACGAGTAGTCAACACGCCGTCACTGGTGATGTATACCGCCTCGCCCGGGGCCAAATCGCGGATCAAGGTGAAACCGAGTACATCGAGAGACACGCTCTCCGATGCAATCATGTATTCAACGCCCTCATCCGTATGGCGTTGACCAAAGACGATGGGGCGAATACCGTTTGGATCACGGAAACCGACAATTCCGTAGCCGGTGATCATCGCCACTACCGCGTAGCCACCAATACAGCGCTGATGCACGTCGGTGACCGCAGCAAAAACGTCATCTTCGGTAGGCTGTAACTTGCCGCGTCGAGCCAGCTCGTGAGCAAATACGTTGAGCAGCACTTCAGAGTCGGAGTTGGTATTGACGTGCCGCAGGTCGGATACGTAAATCTCCTGCGACAACTGCTCAACATTGGTCAAATTACCGTTGTGCGCCAAGGTAATGCCATAAGGCGAGTTGACGTAAAACGGCTGGGCTTCGGCCGAGCTTGAGCTACCCGCAGTGGGATAACGCACATGACCAATGCCCATGCGGCCAACCAAGCGCTGCATATGGCGCTGGTGAAACACATCACGCACCAGACCGTTATCCTTACGCAAAAACAACCGGCCATCATGGCTAGTCACAATACCTGCAGCATCCTGGCCGCGGTGCTGAAGCACGGTAAGCGCGTCATACAGCGCCTGATTGACGTTCGACTTACCGACGATACCGACGATGCCACACATGTGACGCAACCCCTGCTAGTAGTTCTGACTAATTCGAGGCA
>JBBKVZ010000249.1:0-11400 GCA_037968715.1 Pseudomonas sp. | reverse complement strand
CGGCATTTTCTGCAGGTCGCCGGGCGCGAGTTGCAGGCGCTTGCGCCGGGGCAGCAGCACGGTTTGGCCTTGATCGACCTGGATCACTTTAAACGTATTAATGATACCTACGGCCATGCGGTGGGCGACCGGGTGCTGCAAACGTTTGCAACACTGGCCCAAGCCTGTCTGCGTGATGGCGATATTCTTGCCCGTTATGGCGGCGAAGAGTTCGTGCTGCTGCTGCCCAATATCAATGTGGATCAGTTCAGTGCGTGCTGTGAACGCTTACGTGCAGCATTTGCTTGCGCGGAGCCTGTCGGGGTGAAAATTAACAATATCAGCTTGTCGGCGGGAATGACGCTGTTGAGCCCCACCGACGTGCTTGATGAGGCGTTATTGCGCGCCGACCAAGCGCTCTATCAGGCCAAGCGAGATGGCCGCAATCGCTGCGTTGCCAGCTGGGAGAGAAGTGGTGCCTGAGTTGTTGGTAGGCGCCGCGCGCTTTCATGTTGAGCCGCAAACTAATCTGCTGGATGCCTTGCTCGGTGCCGGCATCAAAGTGCCCAGTAGTTGCCGCGCCGGCAGTTGTCATGTGTGCATGGTGCGTTGTTTACAGGGTGAACCAGGTGACGCTCAGCCGGATGCCCTGACGCCTGAGCAGCGCGCGCAGGGCTGGCGTTTGGCGTGTCAGTGCCAAGTGTTGGCGGATTTGTGCGTAGAGGTGTTTGATCCTCGCCGAGATGGCCAAGAAGCGGTTGTTGTCGGTTGTGATTGGCTAAGTAACAGCGTCTTACGTTTGCGTTTAAGGGTGCAGCGCCGCTTGGTATATCAGGCTGGCCAGCATGTGCTGTTGTGGACCGCCGAGGGTGTTGGCCGGCCTTACTCGTTGGCCAGCGTGCCAAACAGCGATGACTTTCTAGAATTTCATATTGATTGCCGCCAGCCCGGTGCTTTCAGTGATGCTGCACGCAGCTTTGCCGTGGACCAGTCACTGGCGCTGGGCGAGATCAGCGGTGGTGCACTGCACTACGATACGCAGTGGCAGTCGCGGCCGTTGTTGCTGCTGGCGGCGGGCACCGGCTTGGCGCCGCTGTGGGGGTTGCTGCGCGCAGCCTTGAATGAGGGGCATAGCGGGCCTATTCGGCTGTTGCATCTGGCCCATGATGAAACTCAGCATTATCTTGCGCAGCCCCTCGCCGCATTGGCTGCTAGCCATGCCAACCTAGAGGTGCAATTAGTCACGGCGGCCGACTTGCCGGCTGCTTTGGCCGAACTGCGCCTTGTTTCACGGCAAACCATGGCCTTAATCTGTGGCTCACCGGCCAGCGTTGAGACATTTAGCCGGCGCCTGTATTTGCTCGGTCTGCCACGTAATCAAATGCTGGCCGATATCTTTTTGTCCCGCGCGCTTTAACCGTTGCTGTAACCGTAGCGCCGATCTGTGCTGTTGGCAGATGGTCGGTTTAGCGCGCCTGATGTAGTGAATAACCATGACTGAGTTTTTAAGTGTCGAGCGCGAAGCTGGACTGCTGACTTTGCGCCTCAATCGACCCGACAAAAAGAACGCCCTGACTCGCGCCATGTACAGCGCCATGAGCGAGGCATTATTAGCCGCTGACACAGATGCCAGCGTACGCGCGGTGTTGATTACCGGCGGCAGCGAGTGCTTCACCAGCGGTAATGATGTGGCGGACTTCCTCCAAGCGCCGCCGACCAGTCTGGACAGCCCAGTGTTTCATTTTATGCAGGCGCTCTTTGACCTGAAAAAGCCGATAGTCGCCGCCGTTGCCGGCCCGGCTGTGGGCATTGGCACAACGCTGTTGCTGCATTGCGACTTGGTATATGTCAGCCGCAGCGCCAAACTGAAAATGCCCTTTGTGAGCCTAGGTTTGTGCCCCGAATTTGGCTCCAGTTTGATCTTGCCGCGCTTGCTGGGCCACGCCAAAGCGGCAGAACTGCTGCTCTTGGGTGAGTCGTTTAGTGGCGAGCAAGCCGCCGACTGGGGCATCGCCACTGCGGCACTGGAAGATGGCGCTGCCACGCTGGCCAAGGCCCGTGAAATGGCCCTGCGCTTTAGCCAGTTAGCGCCCTCTGCGGTAGAGGTGAGTAAGCGCTTGATGCAAGCACCGGGTCGCGAAGAACTACGCCGGGTGATCCTCGAAGAGGGTGAGCTGTTTGGCCAGCGACTGCGCACGCCCGAGGCCATAGAAGCCTTGTCGGCCTTTATGCAGCGCCGTAAGCCGGACTTTAGTAAGTTTGTTTAGGCCGCTGTCGATGACCGTAAACACAAAAAAGGGCCGCTGAATCAGCGGCCCTTTTTATTTAGCGCAGCCGTTAAGCCAGCGGGTCGCCGACATGCAGGATCTTCATGGTATTGCTGCCGCCGATGGTGTGGTAACTGTCACCTTTGGTGAGGATGACCCAGTCACCTTGCTGTACCACGCCACGCTTAAGCAACTCATCCACCGCTGCCTGGCTGACTTTTTCGGCCGGCAAGGCTGACGGGTCGAAAGGCACTGGTTCAACGCCACGGAACAGCGCTACCCGTGCTTGGGTTGCGCGGTGCGGGGAGAAGGCAAAAATCGGCATTGAAGAGCGAATGCGCGACATGATCAGTGGCGTATAGCCGCTTTCGGTCAGGCAGATAATCGCCTTCACGCCGGGGAAGTGGTTGGCGGTGTACATGGCCGCCAGGGCGATACTTTCGTCACAACGCTCGAATTTTTCTTCTAAACGATGGCGCGAGACCTTATTGATCGGGTGTTTTTCCGCACCCAAACACACGCGCGCCATGGCCTTAACCGCTTCCACCGGGTAGGCGCCAGCGGCGCTTTCGGCGGAGAGCATGACTGCGTCGGTGTAGTCGAACGCGGCGTTGGCTACGTCGGAAACTTCGGCGCGGGTCGGCATTGGGCTGCTGATCATCGACTCCATCATCTGCGTGGCAGTGATGACTATCTTGTTCAGATGGCGGGCGTGGGCAATGATTTTTTTCTGGATGCCGACCAGTTCGGCGTCGCCGATTTCCACTGCCAAGTCGCCACGGGCAACCATCACGCCGTCACTGGCGCGGATCAAACCGTCGAGGGTTTCGTCGTCGGCAACAGCTTCTGCGCGTTCGATTTTGGCGATCAGCCAGGCTGTGCCGCCGGCGGCATCGCGTAAGCGGCGGGCTTCATGCATGTCATCGGCGTTACGCGGGAAGGACACAGCGAGGTAGTCGAGCTCCATCTCGGTGGCCAAGATGATGTCAGCACGGTCTTTGTCGGTTAAAGCCGGGGCTGTTAAGCCACCGCCACGGCGGTTGATACCTTTGTGGTCGGACAGCGGGCCGCCGATCAGTACGGTGCACAGTAGCTCGTCGCTGCCTACTGAATCGACGCGCATTTCCACTCGGCCGTCGTCGAGCAGTAGTTCATCGCCGGCTTTGCAGTCGGTGATCAGGTCCGGGTAGTCGATGCACACCACGTCTTGAGTGCCCGCTTCACGCGGGTGGCTGATGGAGAAGCGAAACTTGTCGCCGGCCTTCAGTTCTATGCGCTTGTTGGCGAATTTGGCGATGCGAATTTTTGGCCCTTGCAGGTCGCCGAGCAGGGCGACAAAGCGACCGTGCTTGGCGGCAATTTCACGCACCATCAGGGCGCGGGCTTTATGCTCGTCTGGGGTGCCGTGGGAGAAGTTCAGTCGGGCGACATCCATGCCAGCAAGAATCAGCTGCTCCAGAACCTCTGGAGAGTTGCTGGCCGGGCCCAGCGTGGCGACAATTTTGGTACGACGCATGCTCATGTACAGGCTCCTTGGTTCAGATGGGAGCGGAGGCTACTACGCAGAATTCGTGTAGTCATTGTTGTGTTGCACTACTTATTGGCTACAGGTGTAAATGTGCATTACTGCGGCTTTAACACCAGTACGTCGCAGTCTACTGCTTCAAGCACGCGCTCTGCGGTATTGCCCAGCAGTGCGCTGGCTATGTGCCCACGGCTGATGGCGCCCATCAGCAGCAAGTCGATACTTTGTTCCTGTACAAAAAGCGGTAACACCTCTTCGGCAAAGCCCTCACGCAATACGGAACTGCTTAAAGGGACATCTGCCGACTGCAACAATTGTTCAAAGGCATGGCGATGTTGTTCGCCGCACACTTGGTTGTAGTGCTCATAATCATTAACTAGCTGGCTATCAAACATTAATGATGGCGGCAGCGGCGGGTAGCTGTGCAGGTATTGCGCAGGCATTTCGAGCACCTTGCTGAGCTGTTTGGCAGTGGCAATTAACTGTAGGTCGAGCGAGGCAGGTTTGTCGGCACTGTGCAGCGGGTCGAGTGCCGCACAGATGCTACGACCTTGCCATTCGCCGTGTTGCACTAACCACAAGGGCGCTGGGCAGTGGCGCAGCAATTGCCAGCAGCTATTGGTGAATATCCAGCGTTTCAGTGGGCTGTGGTGGTGCGCTGAGGTGAAGACAATATCGGGTTGTAACTCGTTTACCCGCTGCACGATGACATCTTCGTTGCGCTTGCCCCAGCGCACTTGCACAGTTACTTGTAAGCCTTGCTCGCGCAGAGGCTGGGCCATTTTTTCAAGGTCTTCATGCAGTTTGGCCAGTAAACCATTGCGGGCATTTGCCAAGGTCTCGGCGTCAAATAGAAAACTGTGTTCGAGCGCCGAGTTGTATTCACACAGCAACAGTTCGATTGCCGCCCCTGTCACTCGCGCCAAGCTAGTTGCGCGCTTTAGCGCCGGCTGGCTGGTTTGCGCCGGATTAATGATCACCAGTAGCTGGCGCAGGTTCATAACGGGTCACCTCAAGTCGACTATTGCGCGTATTGCAACTCAAACACCAAGTGCAGCGTTTGATATAGATCAGCCTAGCGCAGTGCGGCTTTGTTGGTGTCCTAATTAGGGATGTGCGGGTTCAGGGCGCGGTCTAGGTGGAGGGACGATTTTTCGCTTAAATCACTGTCGGGGTATTGCTCGATAAGTTGGCGCAGATAATTGATGGCCGTAGTGCGGTCGGCATGCGGGTTGTCAGTGGCCATGTTCATGAGGGCCAGTTGATACAACGCTTTGGCTTTAATGTCGCGTGGTACGCCACTGTCGCCAAGGGCCAATTTATACAGTTGCGAGGCTTCTGCGACGCGGTCTTTGAGTATGGCGCGGCGCGATAACATGGTTAAGTCGCGGTCCAGACTAAGTTTGTCTAGTTCAATATCAGTGCTTGGCTGCCAATGCACGAGTAGTTCACGCGCAGTTTTTTGCACGGGCTCCTGGCTGCGCAACTGGATTATCTGAATACGTGCCTGCGCCCGTTGGGCGGCGAGGGTGTTGGGGAATTCATTGCTGACTTGGTACAGGTAGTTCAAGGCTTTTTTGTCGTCACGCTCATCGTTATAGCGGCTCATATACACCAAGCCGATTTGGTACAGGGAGATGGCGCGAATTTGTGCGCTGAAGTTTTTGTCGTTGTAACCCTTTAAATACAGCTCTTCAGCTTGGCTGCTTTTGGTGTTGCGAATGGCTTGTGCGCTGTAGGTCAGCAGGTCGCTCTCTTCCTCTACAGCGGCGCTCATGCGGTTGGTTTTCATGGTTTTGTACTCGACCACGTCTTGGCCGCCCAACTGCATGATGAACAGTGGGGTAGTCGGCGAGCAGCCGCTGAGGAGGGTGAGCGTAACCAAACCGATATACAAAGAACGCATGCTGACTCCAGAGCCCAATAGCTAGTGCGCGCAGTCTAGCAGTGCGTCGCCGAACACAGTTCGGCGCCGCTGCATTACCCATCGGAGGTTATGTCTGTGTACCTGACCTCGTGCTCAACCACTGGGTTGGCTGTTGGCCTAGCATAAGCGGGGCGATTACTCGGTACAGCGGCATGCCGGGGCGCAGCAAGACGAACCATATCAGCCCAAGCGATAGCGGTAAGCCCACTAGGTAGCTGAGAAGGTGGTGGTTTAATTGTTCGGGTGCATAAAAGCGGCCGTGCCAGATCACCTCACCGACGCCCAGCAACTCTGCGCACAGGCCGACACAGCCGAGCCGCAGCACAAGTACTCCGGCTAGGTAGCTGGCGAGTATCTGCAGATTGCCGGGGCGGGTTGGCCGATGCTGATGGCGTCTTGTTTCACCAGCTACTGAGCAGCACAAAAAACGCTGGAACCAACCATAGTCCGTATTGCGCCGTGATTCTGCCGGGCTTTTTGCAAAACTGCAGCCGTATACGGTGTGTCTGGGCTGCAGCTTTGTTCGCGGCGGTCGATACACTCAGCATTACCGAGGCCAGAATTGAGGAGCACAGTTTATGCGTCGTCTAGTTATTGTCAGTCTGCTGGTCCTGCTAAGCGGTTGTACGCGCTGGCAGGCGGATTACCATTTGAATAACGCCTATCGCTATTATTCCGAGGGTAACTGTAATCAGGTTGGCCTTGAGTTGTCGCAAGCGGAGCGCCAAATTCGCGCGCGGCCGTATTTGCAGCCGGAAATTTCTTTGTTGCGCGGCCAGTGTTTGGAACGGGAGAATCTGTTTGTGGATGCCCAACAAACCTACCAGTTCATTATTTCGCGCTACCCGGCTAGCGAGTACGCTTATCGAGCTAAAGCGCGTTTGAGCACTTTGGAGCAGCTAGGCCGCGTGCGTGATACTCACGTTAAGGTCTCTGCCCAGAAACTTTAAGCTGCATGGGCCGCCGGTCGTGATCGATAATTCAGGGGCCGGTTCAGGGATATGCTCAGTCATTACAGGGAGTGCCAATATGCGTCGTTTATTACTGTGTGCAGTGCTGGTGCCAGGCTTGGCGGCTGCCGAAATTTATCGTTGGACCGATGCCAGTGGGCAGGTGCATTTCGATGAAAGACCGCAGGCTGGGGCCGTTCAGGTTGAGGTGAAAGCGCCAGCGCTACAGAACGATACCGCAGCGGTTGAACGCCAGCAGCGGGCTGATCGGTTTTTTGATGCGCGCCGTGAGGAACAGCAACAAGCCAGCGAAAAAAACCGCGTGCAAGTGGCCAAAGTAGCGCAAGAGTGTCAGCGTTTGCGCACGCAATATGCTGATCTTGAGCGCGGCGGCACTTTTTATAAAGTGGATGCGCAGGGCGAGCGGGTCTATTACGACGAGGCGCAAATTAACCGTGCGCGCACGCAGTTGAAAACTCGTTTGGCTCAAGGCTGTAATTGAAACTGGCGGCCACCTAGTTGTGCGCCCATACTTAGTCTTTACTAGTAGCGATTTGCCAGTATGCAAACTCAATGCAGAATTGCACGCCACCAGTTGCCGTATTACCTGAAAGTGTTTAATCGGTTCACCGATAAGCCCATCGGTAACATTGGCAACGTATCCCATGACGGCCTGATGCTGATCAGTCAGTTGCCGATGTTGGTCAATGCGCGCTTTGATATGCGCCTGAAAATTCCCGGCCAAGACGGTCAAATGCATCACATCGATTTTTACGCCACCTGCCAGTGGTGCCGTGAAGATGTGTCCCCAGGTAGCTATGACTCAGGGTTTGCTTTGGTGGCTGCGCCTGCGCAGTATCGTGAGCTGGTGGATGCCTTGCGCCACTACTTTAGCTTTCGCACTCTGTCAGCCTCGGTTTAGCCGCTTATTTTCGTGGTCTGACGCTGCGCGTCGAGGCCACCCTACAATACGCCGGCTTTTTTCCAAGCAAGATACTGGCTGACCAGTTCTGGGCCTAAGTCGCCGGGCAAAACGTCGAGTACCGGCACGCCGTTGGCGCTGAGGCGCTCGTGCAAGCTGGCGCGGGCATTCAGGTAGTCGACGCTGCCGCAGTAGGCCAACGCTGAGGCATAGTCCTGCACTGGGGTCTGGCGCAGGCTGTCGAGCACCTCTTCGCGCAAACTCACTAGCAGCACGCGGTGCTGGCGGCTGAGGCGTTTGACCGCGCCGAGTAACTCCTCATCGTCTTCATCACGCAGGTTACTGACCAGCACCACCAACGCGCGGCGACGTTGGCGCGCCAGCAAATTATTAATGGCGGCGCTGTAGTCCGCCGCAAGCAAACTGCTTTGCAGGTCGTACACGCCGTTTAGCAACGTATTCAGGTGCGCCTGACCTTTGCGCGGGGCAATAAAGCGCGGCTGTTCGCTGGCGAAGGTTGAAAGCCCCACTGCGTCGCCTTGGCGCAGGGCCACATAGCTGAGTAACAGGCAGGCATTGAGTGCGTGATCGAAGTGGGCAAGGTCGCCGTCTTGGCTGCGCATGCGTTGCCCGCAGTCGAGCAGGAAGACGATTTGTTGGTCGCGCTCATCCTGATACTCGCGAGCAATTGGTGTGCGCTTGCGGGCAGTGGCTTTCCAGTCGATTTGCTTGAGGGTGTCGCCGTCACGAAAATCGCGCAGCTGATGAAACTCCAAACCCAGTCCGCGGCGTTGGTGTTGACGTACACCCAGTTGACTCAGCCAGTCGTCGACAGCCAGCAATTGTCCGCTGTGGATGCGAGCGAAGTCTGGATACACACGGGTCTCTGCGGGCAAGTTCAGCAGGCGCCGTGCATGCCATAAGCGCAGCGGGCTGGGCAGTAAGACCTCGCAGCGGGCAAAGCAGAAGTGTCCGCGCACCAGCGGGCGCAGTCGGTAACTGAACTGGCTGAGCACTTGTGGTTGCAGAGCGATGTGCTGCGGCAGGTGCTCGAAGGCCATGGCCGCCGGTGGGTGGTCGAAAACCTCAATGCTCAATGGCTGACGGAAGTCGTGCTCAACCTGCAGCTGCACTTCTGTCCAGCGGCCCAATGGCAAATGGCTGGGCAGGCTGCGTTGCACGCGTGGTGAGGGCAGTCGCTTTAGCCACAGCGCATCCGCGCAGGCAAACAACAGCAGGGCCAGAAGTGCGCCCCACCACAGCAGGCTAACGCTGGCCGGCAATTGAACGTCCGCCAGCGGCAGGACGCCGAGTGCGATGGCACTGCTTAGCAGTAACGCCAGTAGGGCGAGCAAGAGGCGAGACGGCTTCATAGGCGCGGCGCGGCCACCTGATCGAGCAGTTGTTGCAGTAGTTGGTCGACTGATAAACCTTCGATATCTAACTCGGGGCTCAGGTGCACGCGGTGGCGCAGGACAGCTAAGGCGCAGCCCTTAATGTCATCGGGCACAACAAACTCACCGCCGCGCAGCAACGCGCGAGCCCGGCCGCAACGCACCAGCGCGATTGAGGCGCGGGGTCCGGCACCGATGCTTAGCCCTGGCCAGCTGCGTGTGGCGCGGGCGATGCGTACGGCGTAGTCGAGGACTTGTTCATCCATCGGTAAGTCGCTGGCGATTTTTTGCAGCGCCAGCACGTCTTTGGCTTGCAGCAGGGTGCGCAGCGGGGTGACTTCGAGCATGTCGGCTTTGGCTGAACGGGTGACTTGACGGACCAGATTCAGCTCGTCGTCGGCCTGCGGATAATCCATGCGCAGTTTCAACATGAAGCGGTCGAGCTCGGCTTCGGGCAGCGGGTAGGTGCCTTCCTGCTCAATCGGATTCTGCGTGGCCAGCACCAGAAATGGCAGCGGCACCGGCAGTGCGCGACCTTCCAGCGTGACTTGGCGCTCTTGCATGACTTCTAGCAAAGCCGCTTGGGTTTTGGCCGGCGCGCGATTGATTTCGTCGGCCAGTAACAGGTTGGTAAATACCGGACCTTTGCGCAGTTTGAACTGCTCGGTTTGCAGGTCGTACACGGCATGCCCGGTGACGTCGCTGGGCATTAGGTCGGGAGTGAACTGAATGCGCGAGAACTCGCCGCCAAAGCAACTGGCCAGCGCGCGCACCAGCAGGGTTTTGCCCAGCCCCGGAACACCTTCAACCAGCACGTGACCGCCAGCGATTAGGGCGGTGAGCAGGTCGTCGATCACCGCATTTTGGCCAATTACCGCGCGTTGCAGTTCTTGTCGCAAAGCCTGCGCCAGTTGACTGGCGCGCTGGCGTTGCACATTCGGGTTAGCCGCCGGATTAGCGGCAGCCGGCGTGGTCGGAGCGCTGGCGCTGGGCGTAACCGGGCTCGGTTGTGCGGCGCTGTCGACTGCTGCGGTTTGGGCGGGCACGGTGCTCTCATCGCTCATAGGAGATTCCTGAGGGTTTGCAGGTGGGCAACCTGGCGGGTGAATTCGCTGGCGGATAGCCGTTGTTCGAGTTGCGGGCGCATGGCTTGGCCGATGGCGCGCGGGGTTAAGCGGGTTAAACGGCCCAGCGCTTGCCATTGTTCGGCCACCGCTAAACGTTCGAAACCGGGATGGCGCAGTCGTGCGCGGCGTTGAATGTCACGCTGCAAGGCCTGGAACAAACTGCGTTGGCCGGCATGCCGCAGTTGGAAGTCGGCGCTGCTGCGCAGGTGCTCCTGCAGTTGCCGGCGACCGCGACTGACTGGTAGCTGCAATGGTCCTTGGCGCAGCGCCGCCGTCCATAACGCGGCGGCGAGCAACAGCGCCAACGCTAGCAGGGCTTGTGGGAAGTGCTTAAGTAGCAGGCTGAACAGGTCATCGCGATCGGTGCGGTAGAGCAGGGTGACTTCGCTGTCTTGGCTTAGGTACCAGAGCAGCCAGGCGTTGTCATAATCGGCAATCTTGCGGTTTTGCCAAATCCAGTTGTCGGTCAGTACGGTGAGCAACCCTTCGCCCTGATCGAGTTGCAGCATATGCGTGCTGCCCGCGCTATTGGCCCACGCGTGGGCGAGGTCTTGCGCGTCGTTGAGGTGAAAATCAGTATCGAAGCCGATATACGCGGGTGCGTCTTCGTTCTCTAGATACAGCTGAGTCAGTTTGGGATAGCGCGCCGGGTCGGGTTCGCGACTGGTATCTGCGCCAGACGGTTCGCTGTCGGCTGTGGCGCTATCAGTATCTTGCGCGCTGGCGAATTGGTTGCTGTCCGCCGCAGTTTGCTCGGTGGCAGTGTTGTCCGCTTCATCGCCGTCTTGTTTGGCGAGGTCTTTGCTGAGGTGTTGCTCGATGCCGAGGGGGTCAAGCAGCAGGTCGCCACTGCTGTGTTTGTCGTTGTCCCACAAGCGCTCGGCGATGACCACCAAGTGGCCGCCTTTTAGCATCCACTGGCGCAAGCGCTCGGTTTGCGCAGGCGTTAGGTTTGTGCGTGAGCCCAACATCAGCAGGGTTTGCCCTTTACTGGGTAGGTTGGCCAGCACTTGCAGGCTGTCGGCCTGCTGCACCGTGCGGCCTTGCTGGCGCAGAAAATGCTCGGCAGCCAAATACGGATTATGTTTGGCCTCGGGTGCCGGGCCGAGGGTGAGAGTTTTCTGATAGGGCGTAGCAATACTCAGCAAATAGATGCCGAGGAGGCCGAGCAGTAAGAAAAGCCCAGCAGCTAGGTAAAACCCGCGGCGCCGGCTCATGGCGTTACCTGCGCGTTCGTGGGCGCTGCGTCAAGCAAGCGCCGCCAGCCTTCACAGAGACCACGCTTGAGGTTGTCTGGTGGCAGTTGATG
>JBBKVZ010000248.1:0-2500 GCA_037968715.1 Pseudomonas sp. | reverse complement strand
GTGTAACCAGCCAAACGCTGCTGACTCATGCCTGAAGACGACAGCACGGTCATTTCGCTGTCCAGATACAGTCGCCCGTAAGCCAGCAGCACGCCAAGAAACAGCCCTAAAGGCAAGATCAGCTGCAAAAAGCTCGGCAGCTTGTAGCCCATGATCAAAAACAGCACCGTATGATCAAGCCGCCCTTCAGCGGCCTGGGCCAAGTATTTAATAAAGCGCCCACTCATAATAATGATCAGCAACACCGCACTAACGGCACTGGTGGTCAGCAATATTTCACGGGATAGATAACGGAAGACGATCAAACCAGACACTCCAGGGTTGTCAGGCTCAGGTGGCTACGCTCAAACTAGCCACATTGTTGCCGGCCCGCCATAAGGCGCAGCACCAAAAATCAGCCGGCATTATCCTGCAATCGCGACTCTTTGTCTTGGGGACTCCTCGTTATGCAATTTTTGGTTAAGAACAACCCAGTCGAAACCCTTAAAACCGCCACCTTGGTCGTCACCATCGGCGAGCACAGCGCGCTCAGCGCTGCGGCCAAAACCTTGGATGCGGCCAGTGGTGGGGCCATCAGCGCCGTACTCAAGCGCGGTGACCTAACCGGCAAGCTCGGGCAAACGTTATTGCTACAGGGCGTAGCAAACCTTAAAGCCGAGCGGGTATTGCTGGTCGGTAGCGGTAAAGAAGGCGAATTAACCGACCGTCAGTTGCGCAAATTAGTCAGTAGCACCCTGAGCGCGCTGAAGAATCTGGCCGGCAGCGATGCCACGCTGGCCTTCGCCGACTTGACCATCAACGGCCGCGACAGCTACAGCACCGCCCGTTTGATCGTCGAAACACTGGCTGACGGCGGCTACCTGTTTGAACAATTCAAAAGCAAAAAGAGCCCAGCGCTGGCCCTGAAGAAAATCACCCTGCTGGCCGACAAAACCGAGTTGGCCGCAGTTGAACGCGCCAGCCTGCATGCCCAAGCCATTGCCAACGGCATGGCGCTGACCCGCGATCTCGGCAACCTGCCACCGAATATTTGCCACCCAAGCTACCTAGCCGAACAGGCCAAGGCCATGGGTAAAGCGCACAAGCAGCTCAAAGTTGAAATCCTGGAAGAGAAACAATTGCAGGAGTTGGGCATGGGCGCGTTTTTAGCCGTGTCATTAGGCAGCGCACAGCCAGCAAAACTGATCGTCCTTAACTATCAGGGCGGCAAGAAAGCCGACAAACCTTTCGCCCTAGTCGGCAAAGGCATCACGTTCGACACCGGCGGCATCAGCCTCAAGCAAGGCTTGGGCATGGATGAAATGAAGTACGACATGCAAGGTGCTGCCAGCGTATTTGGCACCCTGCACGCAGTACTCGAACTGCAATTGCCGATTAACTTGGTCTGCGTACTGGCCTGCGCCGAAAACATGCCCAGCGGGCATGCCACGCGCCCTGGCGATATTGTCACGACCATGAGCGGGCTAACGGTTGAGATTCTCAATACCGACGCCGAAGGCCGCTTGGTATTGTGCGACGCCCTCACCTACGTTGAGCGCTTCAAGCCGCAAGCCGTGATCGACATTGCCACCCTCACCGGCGCCTGCATCGTGGCCTTGGGCAGCAACACCTCGGCGGTTATGGGCAATAACGACCTGCTGATCGAGCAATTACTCAGTGCTGGCAAAGCGGCTGACGACCGTGCTTGGCAATTGCCGTTGTTTGATGAGTACCAAGAACAACTCGACAGCCCGTTTGCAGACATTGCCAACATCGGCGGGCCGAAGGCTGGCTCGATTACCGCTGGCTGCTTCCTCTCGCGCTTCACCAAGAAATACCACTGGGCACACCTAGACATCGCCGGCACCGCTTGGGTCAGTGGTGGCAAAGATAAAGGCGCCACCGGCCGTCCAGTACCGCTGCTAACCCAATACCTGCTGGACCGGGCGCAGTGAGAGTCGAGTTTTACGTTCTGCCCGGCAGCCAACCAGCAGGACGCCTGAAAATGGCCTGCCAGTTGGCCGCCAAAGCGTGGCGCGCCGGCTTACCGGTGTTCCTGCGCGGCACGGATGCCGCGCAATGTGCTGAGTTGGATGAGTTGCTCTGGCGCTTTAAAGGTGAAACTTTTATTGCGCACAATCTGTACAGCGACAATCCCAGCGCCCCTGTGGTGATCGGCACCGAGCAAGCACCGCTCACGCCCCAAGGCCTGCTGATTAACCTACACCCAACAATTTCAGAAGGCTGCGAGCAGTTCAGCCGGATTATCGAAATTGTCGACCAACAACCCGAGCAGCTTGAACTGGCTCGGGAAAATTTCCGCCTTTACCGGCAACGGGGTTACGCCCCGCAACGAGTTGAGCTGTAACCCCACGTTATGGACAGTCAGAAACCACGCAATCCAGGCAACCTGCTTAACGACCTTGAGTCGATTCGCCAACTGCTGGAAGAACATCCATCGCCGCCCTTGCTGACCGACTCCATCGACCTCGACTTGATTCCGCTACTGTCTGAAGTCGTT
>JBBKVZ010000247.1:0-5719 GCA_037968715.1 Pseudomonas sp. | reverse complement strand
CTGCCGAAGCCGCGGATCTCGATACGATCACCGGTAGACAGTGCCTGCGACATTTGTTCAAGCATGGTTTTGATGGCCAGCTCGACATCCTTCGGCGACAGCAGCCCCTGATGTGTAACGATCCGCTCGATCAACTCCGACTTGGTCATGCTTTTTCCTTCTATTTCAAGCAGGTAGAACAACTCCGTAATGTTTTAGCATGCTCACCAAGGTTTGAACAGCCCAGGATTTTTACCTTTGTTACGCGCACAAAAAAGGGCGACCGAAGTCGCCCTTTTTTTGAATCGCTAGAACTTAGTTCTGGCTTTCCATTTTCGCGCGGATCAGATCACCAATAGTGGTCGGAGCAGCGGTGTCAACGTCTTGCTTGGTGCGCAATTCTTTCATTGCGTCCTTTTCATCTTCAACATCTTTCGACTTGATCGACAAGCTGATTACGCGGCTCTTACGATCAACGCTGATGATCTTGGCTTCAACTTCTTCACCTTCTTTCAGCAGGTTACGCGCATCTTCTACGCGATCACGGCTGATTTCTGAGGCTTTCAGTGTGGCTTCGATGCCTTCAGCCAGGGTGATTACAGCGCCCTTAGCGTCAACTTCTTTAACAATGCCGCGCACGATGGTGCCTTTATCGTTAATAGCAACGTAGTCGGAGAACGGATCTTCTTCCAACTGCTTGATGCCTAGGGAGATGCGCTCGCGCTCTGGGTCAACCGAGAGGATAACGGTGTCCAGCTCGTCGCCCTTCTTGAAACGACGCACGGCTTCTTCGCCAGCTTCGTGCCAAGAAATGTCGGACAGGTGAACCAAGCCGTCGATGCCGCCATCCAAACCAATGAAGATACCGAAATCGGTGATCGACTTGATGGTGCCGGAGATCTTATCGCCCTTGTTGAACTGACCCGAGAAGTCTTCCCACGGGTTAACTTTGCACTGCTTGATGCCGAGGGAAATACGACGACGTTCTTCGTCGATATCGAGAACCATAACTTCCACTTCGTCGCCAACTTGTACAACTTTTGACGGGTGGATGTTTTTGTTGGTCCAATCCATTTCGGATACGTGCACAAGACCTTCCACGCCTTCTTCCAGCTCAGCGAAGCAGCCGTAGTCGGTCAGGTTGGTTACACGCGCGGTAACGCGAGTGTCTTGTGGGTAGCGTGCTTTGATAGCAACCCATGGATCTTCGCCCAACTGCTTGAGGCCCAAGGACACACGATTGCGCTCGCGGTCGTACTTGAGGATCTTCACATCGATCTCGTCGCCAACGTTGACGATTTCTGATGGATGCTTGATACGCTTCCAGGCCATGTCGGTGATGTGCAGCAGGCCGTCAACGCCGCCCAGATCGACGAACGCGCCGTAATCCGTGAGGTTCTTAACGATACCTTTAACTTGCTGGCCTTCTTGCAAGGATTCCAACAGAGCTTCGCGCTCAGCACTGTTCTCAGCTTCCAGAACGCTGCGACGCGATACAACCACGTTGTTACGCTTCTGATCGAGCTTGATAACCTTAAACTCGAGCTCTTTGCCTTCCAGGTGAGCGGTATCGCGCACTGGACGGACGTCAACCAGAGAACCTGGCAGGAACGCACGGATGCCGTTAACGTCGACAGTGAAGCCGCCTTTAACCTTACCGTTGATAACGCCCTTAACCACTTCTTCAGCTGCGAATGCTGCTTCCAGAACGATCCAGCACTCAGCACGCTTGGCTTTCTCACGGGACAGCTTGGTTTCACCAAAGCCATCTTCAACCGCGTCCAGCGCAACGTGAACTTCGTCACCGACTTTAATAGTCAGTTCGCCAGCATCGTTGTAGAACTCTGAAAGCGGAATTACGCCCTCGGACTTCAAGCCTGCGTGAACAGTTACCCAGTCACCGTCGATATCAACAACGATACCAGTGATGATCGAGCCGGCTTGAAGGTTGAGAGTTTTTAGGCTGTCTTCAAAGAGGTCTGCAAAGCTTTCGCTCATTTTAATTCCTGTTGATCTAGGGCGAAGTAACCGCCCATCTGCCACATTCCAGACAACGTGGGTTCATTCAAATTAAAGAAGACTGACGGGACAAGGACTGGTTCCCCGCCTATCTTCTTGGTCATTCGGCGATGTCGCGAAGTGCGACCTCACTCAGAATTCTTTCCAACACCTGCTCGATTGAGAGCTCCGTGGAGTCCAGCTGTATGGCATCAGCCGCCGGCTTTAGCGGGGCTACTGCACGCTGGGTATCGCGCTCATCACGCGCACGAATCTCTTCTAGCAGACTGCTAAGGCTAACATCATCGCCATTACCCTTCAACTGCATGCTCTTCAATTGCAAATAGCGACGACGGGCGCGTTCGTCAGCGCTGGCGGTAAGAAAAATTTTCAGCGGGGCATCAGGAAACACCACGGTGCCCATGTCGCGGCCATCCGCAACCAAGCCCGGCGCTTCGCGAAAGGCCTGCTGACGCTGCAATAAAGCTTCGCGCACTGCAGGCAAGGCGGCAACTTGGGACGCGCCAGCACCGACTTGTTCATTGCGGATGGCGTCAGTGACGTCTTCACCCTCAAGAATTATCTGCTGACCATGGCCATTGCCGGCAGCGATAAATTGCACATCCAGGTGCGCTGCGAGCAGCTGCAAGGCTTCTTCATTGGCCAGATCAACACCATGATTTCGCGCCGCGTAAGCCAATAAACGATAAAGCGCGCCAGAATCCAGCAAACACCAACCGAGTTTACGCGCCACCAAACTGGCGATAGTCCCTTTGCCGGAGCCGCTTGGGCCGTCGATGGTGATAACTGGAACCCGAGCCGTCATGCTTGCATCTCCTCACCAACACGCATGCCAACCTGCTGCGCCAAACCGAGAAAGTTCGGAAAAGAGGTGGCAACGTTTGCGCAGTCATGAATACGAATGGCCGCAGTGGCACGCAAAGACGCCACGCTAAACGCCATCGCAATACGGTGATCGCCATGGCTGTGCACTTCCCCACCACCGATAGCACCAGCGACTGGATTGCCATCGATAATGATGCCGTCTGGAGTCGGCTCACACTTAACGCCCAACGCCAACAAACCGTCAGCCATCACCTGAATACGATCAGATTCTTTCACCCGCAGTTCTTCTGCGCCGCGCAAGACGGTGCGCCCTTCGGCGCAGGCAGCGGCAATAAACAACACTGGGAATTCGTCAATTGCCAATGGCACTAAGTCTTCGGGAATATTAATCCCCTTGAGCTTGGCCGCGCGTACGCGCAGATCCGCCACCGGCTCGCCACCCACTTCACGCTGATTCTCCAAGGTAATGTCGGCACCCATTAGCTTAAGAATATCGATCACCCCGGTACGCGTCGGGTTGATGCCGACATGTTCCAGCAACAAGTCAGATCCTGCGGCAATGCTGGCGGCCACCAGAAAGAACGCCGCCGAAGAAATATCCGCCGGCACTTCAATGTGAGTCGCCGTCAGCTTATGACCACTTTCCACGCTCGCAGAGCGCCCATCAACCGTTACTGGATAACCGAAACCACGCAACATGCGCTCGGTATGATCGCGGGTCGGTGCCGGCTCGGTAATCGAAGTCGTACCAACGGCATACAAAGCCGCCAGCAGCAGTGAGGATTTCACCTGCGCACTGGCCATCGGCAGCTCATAGGTCATTCCACCTAGGCGTCGACCACCATGAATGGTCAGTGGCGGACGCCCTTCAGGCCCCGTATCGATCAAGGCGCCCATGGTTCGCAGAGGCTTAGCCACCCGATTCATCGGCCGCTTAGTTAACGAAGCATCACCGGTTAACACCGTATCAAACGCCTGCCCTGCCAGCAGACCCGCCAGCAAGCGCATTGAAGTGCCCGAGTTACCCAAGTAAATCGGCCCAGGAGGCGCTTGCAAGCCATGCAAGCCAACTCCATGAATAGTCACCCGGCCATGGTGCGGCCCTTCGATGACCACGCCCATATCGCGAAACGCCTGCAACGTGGCTAGCGCGTCTTCACCCTCGAGAAAGCCTTCTACCTCGGTGGTGCCTTCGGCTAGCGAACCGAGCATGATTGAGCGGTGCGAAATGGATTTATCGCCGGGTACGCGAATTTGCCCAGACAGACTACCGCCGGGCTGCGCGAGAAAAATCAGATCATTACTGTGCATAGCATCCACATAAGCCCTGCGGGCCAAAATTTTACTAAAATGCTCACGCGCTACCCGTGCACGAGTAAATACGCCAAGCAGGTGATGTCCGTCGCCTGTGTCGATTGCTCCGCGCAACGCGTCGAGATCGTCACGAAATGCATCGAGTGTACGCAGCACTGCCTCGCGGTTGGCGAGGAAGATGTCATGCCACATCAGCGGATCGCTGCCAGCGATCCGGGTAAAGTCGCGAAAGCCGCCGGCAGCGTAGCGAAATATTTCTAAGTTCTCACTGCGTTTGGCCAGCGAATCGACCAAGCCAAAAGCCAATAAATGCGGCAGATGACTGGTGGCCGCCAGCACCTGATCATGGTGCTCGACTTGCATATGCTCAACATCAGCATCGAGTGCGCGCCACAGCCGATCAACTAATTCTAAGGCGCCTCGGTCAACCTGTGGCAACGGGGTAAGAATGACCTTATGCCGACTAAATAACTGGCCATTGGCAGCCTCGACGCCGCTCTGCTCGGAACCGGCAATCGGATGGCCCGGCACAAAGCGCAGCGGCAACCCGGCAAATGCCAACTCGGCAGCACGCACCACACTGCCCTTGGCACTGCCGACATCCGTGAGCACCGCGCCAGCCAAATCTAGCTTAGCTAAGGCGACCAGCAGTTTTTCCATGGCCAAGATTGGCACTGCCAACTGAATAACATCCGCGCCGACGCAGGCCACTGCCAAATCGCTTTCGCTGCGATCAACCACGCCAAGCTCAACAGCCAAACGTCGCGACTGTGGGTCTAGATCGACCCCAACCACTTCATGAAACAAGCCTTTTTCACGCAAGCCTTTCGCGAACGAACCACCAATCAAGCCCAAACCTACCACCACAAGACGGCCAAGCTTAGGCACGGTTGGTTGCATCAACATGACATCAGCCACGGTCGAGCACCTTCGCCAACGCCGCTAAAAATCGGCTGTTTTCAGCCGGCAAGCCAATTGAAACGCGCAGATAGTTCGGCATGCCGTAATTCGCCACAGGGCGTACGATCACCCCTTCGCGCAGCAGCGCCTGAAACACCGGCATGGCCTCACGCCCCAGATCGAAGGCGATAAAATTACCTTTTGAGGCAATCCAACCCAAATCCAATTCGGCAAAACCAGCTTCTAATTGCGCCATACCCGCATCATTCATGGCGCGACCAGCCGCCAAGTACTCGCTGTCCGCCAAAGCGGCGCAGGCGGCGGCCAAGGCCAAGCTATTGACGTTAAAAGGCTGACGCACGCGATTAAGCACATCAGCGATAACTGCCGAACAGATCCCGTATCCGACGCGCAGCGCAGCCAAGCCGTACGCCTTAGAGAAAGTCCGCGATACCAGCAGATTCGGTGTGCCAGCCAAATAGTTCAGGCCATCAGGCAAATCGTCGCCTGCGGCGTATTCGATATACGCCTCATCCAGCACCACCAGCACATGCCCAGGCACCTGCGCAAGAAACTCGCTAAGCGCCTGCGGGCCAAACCAGGTGCCGGTCGGGTTATTCGGATTGGCGATAAATACCACGCGGGTATTGGCATCAATGGCCGCCAACATCGCCGGCAGATC
>JBBKVZ010000246.1:0-3454 GCA_037968715.1 Pseudomonas sp. | reverse complement strand
ATCAACGAGGTCATTAAAGACCGCGATGGCAGCACGACCAAGAACACCCGTATTGTCGACACCACTGTAGGCCGTGCGTTGTTGTTCCAAATCGTGCCGGCTGGCCTGTCGTATGACGTGGTCAACCTGCCGATGAAGAAGAAGGCTATTTCCAAGCTGATCAACCAGTGCTATCGCACCTGTGGCTTGAAAGACACCGTAATCTTCGCCGACCAATTGATGTACACCGGCTTTGCTTACTCGACGATTTCGGGCGTTTCCATTGGTGTGAATGACTTTGTTATTCCCGATGAAAAAGCACGCATCATCGATGCCGCAACCCTGGAAGTTAAAGAGATCGAAGAGCAGTACGCCTCAGGCCTGGTAACTCAGGGCGAGAAGTACAACAAGGTAATCGACCTTTGGTCCAAGGCTAACGATGAAGTGTCGAAGGCTATGATGAGCAACCTCTCGAAAGAGAAAGTCATCGACCGTCACGGCAATGAAGTTGAGCAAGAATCTTTCAACTCCATGTACATGATGGCTGACTCGGGCGCACGGGGTTCTGCTGCACAGATCCGTCAGCTCGCCGGTATGCGTGGCTTGATGGCCAAGCCGGATGGTTCGATCATTGAAACGCCGATCACCGCGAACTTCCGCGAAGGTCTAAGCGTTCTGCAGTACTTCATCTCCACTCACGGTGCTCGTAAAGGCTTGGCGGATACCGCGTTGAAAACCGCGAACTCCGGTTACCTGACGCGTCGTTTGGTGGATGTTGCGCAAGATTTGGTGGTTACCGAAATCGATTGCGGTACCGAGCGCGGCTTGCTGATGACGCCGCACATTGAAGGCGGTGATGTTGTTGAGCCGCTTGGTGAGCGCGTACTGGGTCGTGTTATCGCCCGTGACGTCCTCAAGCCTGGCACCGAAGAGATTCTGGTTCCGGCCGGCACTTTGGTTGATGAGCAGTGGGTTGAGTTCATTGAGCGCAACAGCATTGACGAAGTTATCGTGCGTTCGCCGATTAGCTGTGAAACACGCTATGGCATCTGCGCTAGCTGCTACGGTCGCGACTTGGCCCGTGGTCACCAGATCAACATCGGTGAGGCTGTTGGTGTAATCGCCGCTCAGTCGATCGGTGAGCCGGGCACTCAGCTGACCATGCGTACGTTCCACATCGGTGGTGCGGCAAGCCGGACTTCTGCTGCAGACAGCGTGCAGGTGCGTAACGGCGGTACTGTTCGCCTGCATAACCTCAAGCACGTTGAGCGTTTAGACGGCAATCTGGTAGCGGTTTCTCGCTCTGGCGAGTTGGCTATTGCCGATGACTTCGGTCGTGAGCGTGAGCGTTACAAACTGCCTTACGGTGCAGTGATTTCGGTTAAGGAAGGTGACAAGGTTGACGCTGGCGCGATCGTCGCTAAGTGGGATCCGCACACTCACCCAATCGTTACCGAAATGAAAGGTACCGTGACCTATGTGGGCATGGAAGACGGCATCACCATCAAGCGTCAAACCGATGAGCTTACTGGTCTGACCAATATTGAAGTACTTGATGCCAAAGACCGTCC
Source organism: Pseudomonas sp. (assembly GCA_037968715.1). GTDB lineage: Bacteria > Pseudomonadota > Gammaproteobacteria > Pseudomonadales > Pseudomonadaceae > Aquipseudomonas. Next base: position 1,904 of record JBBKVZ010000246.1, on the reverse strand, counting down.
ACTTGCTGGCAAGGACATTCGTCCGGCTGTGAAGATGGTTGGCATCGACGGCAAAGAGCTGCTGTTGCCGGGTACTGATGTACCGGCTCAGTACTTCCTTCCAGCTAACGCCTTGGTTGGTGTGGCGGATGGTGCGCAGGTGGGTGTGGGTGACGTTATTGCACGTATCCCGCAAGAAACCTCGAAGACCCGTGACATTACCGGTGGTCTGCCGCGGGTTGCTGACTTGTTCGAAGCGCGTCGTCCGAAAGAAGCTTCGATTCTGGCAGAAATCAGCGGCACCATCGCCTTCGGTAAGGAAACCAAGGGCAAGCGCCGCTTGGTGATTACGCCTACCGATGGTAGCGAGCCGTATGAAGAGTTGATTCCAAAGTGGCGCCACCTGAACGTCTTCGAAGGCGAGCAAGTGGGTCGCGGTGAAGTTATCTCCGACGGTCCGAGCGATCCGCACGACATCCTGCGTTTGCTGGGTGTGAGTTCGCTGGCTAAGTACATCGTTAACGAGATTCAGGACGTTTATCGTCTGCAGGGCGTGAAGATCAACGATAAGCACATCGAGACCATTCTGCGTCAGATGTTGCGTAAAGTTGAGATCACCGAAACTGGCGATTCAACTTTCATCAAGGGCGACCAGATGGAGTTGACGCACGTGTTGGCAGCGAACGAAGTTCTTGCCACAGAAGACAAGTTCGTCTCTAAGTACGATCGCGTGCTGATGGGTATCACTAAGGCGTCGTTGTCGACTGAGTCGTTCATTTCGGCGGCCTCTTTCCAAGAGACCACACGAGTGCTGACTGAGGCTGCCGTTACTGGTAAGCGTGACTTCCTTCGTGGCCTGAAAGAGAACGTGGTTGTGGGTCGATTGATCCCGGCGGGTACCGGCTTAACGTACCACCGCGACCGCAAGCGCAAGCGCGAGGCTGACAAGCCAGTGCGCGTAAGCGCAAGTGAAGTAGAAGCAGCACTAGCAGAAGCGCTGAATTTCAGCGGTAACTAAGTGCAAACGCAAGGCCCCGGTCGATTTCGTCGTCCGGGGCTTTGCCTTGACTGGGGGCAAGAAGCTCTTTAGACTCTTGTACCCCTAAATTTGGCAGGGCTTGTGCTCTGTCATTTTGTTTATGTCGAAAGACAACAGTGGAGCTAGTAGATGGCAACTATCAACCAGCTGGTACGTCAGCCGCGCAAGCGCATCGTCGAAAAGAGCGATGTGCCGGCACTGCAGAACTGCCCGCAGCGCCGTGGTGTGTGCACTCGCGTGTACACAACTACGCCGAAAAAACCTAACTCGGCATTGCGTAAAGTATGTCGTGTGCGCCTAACCAACGGTTTCGAGGTTTCCTCGTACATCGGTGGTGAAGGTCACAACTTGCAAGAGCACAGCGTGGTACTTATCCGTGGCGGTCGTGTAAAAGACCTTCCGGGTGTGCGTTATCACACCGTGCGTGGCTCGCTGGATACCTCTGGCGTTAAAGGTCGTAATCAGGGTCGTTCTAAGTACGGCACTAAGCGTCCTAAGAAGTAATTCAAATTCATTTTTACTGAGTCGATAAGAGTAAGGTCGGGCGTAGCCTCGCTACTGTTCCGAACTACCTGAAGACCGTTTGAGGGCTTATCATGCCAAGACGTCGTGTAGCAGCAAAACGTGAAATCCTTGACGATCCGAAATACGGAAGTCTGATTCTCGCTAAATTCATGAACCACGTGATGGAAAGCGGCAAGAAAGCCGTTGCCGAGCGTATCGTTTATGGCGCTCTGGAAAAAGTTAAAGAGCGCAAGAACAGCGATCCCCTGGAAATCTTCGAGAAAGCTCTCGACGCCATCGCTCCGCTGGTCGAAGTGAAGTCGCGCCGTGTAGGCGGCGCTACATACCAGGTTCCGGTCGAAGTTCGCCCGTCCCGTCGTAA
>JBBKVZ010000245.1:0-4882 GCA_037968715.1 Pseudomonas sp. | reverse complement strand
CGGGCATTCAGGGCCAGAATCTCATTGATATGCCGGCCCGAGCCGCTTGCAATGCCTTCGATTTCGGTCAGTAAATCGGCGTCTAGATCGCCGATCAAATCACGGTATGCACTGCCCATCTGTTGGGCGTCGACCCAGCTAATACCGCAGTAAGCAAATAGGCGTGAATAGTTTGCAATTGAGCGCTGCACCAAAGGTTTGGCCGCTATACCGTGCTGTTGTCCACGCTCATAGGCGCAGCCTGATAACTCGATCAGTGGAAACATCCGGCTGACTCCTTGAAAAAATATTTCGAGCCAGTGTACCCAGCACAACTCAAACCATGGCGAATACTTGCCCCACATACAGGCTGCAAGCAAAGAGGCGTCAACCCGCAGTGCGGTTTTACCAGACAAGTCCACACAAGTGACTAATCTAGCGCCTTAAGCTCAGCACCGATTGGAGTCGACCTAACCCGGCTCGACATGACGCGCCAGCGCCCCCTCTTTAGCGAATATCCGCGCAGATCGAACCACCAAGCAATCGGTAATGAAAATCCTGTTCTATGTCCAGATACGACTTTTAGCGAATAGCTCGGTCGCCATTATGCTTCTAAGTTGCCCGATAAGTTGCGTAAGTGGTCAGTCGCGCTAGTGTCAGATTTACACCCTTAGCTTGATAGCCCCAAGCCACAGCTTGTCTGTCACAGGACATCGACCCCGCCAAGCAAGAACGGAGACCTTAGCGCCATGATGATCTTTTTTATCTGTTTGACCCTGCTGATTTTGGGGTATGTCTTTTACAGCCCTTTTGTTGAGAAACAAGCCGGCATTGATCCCACCGTTCTGACCCCGCAAGTACGCTTTGCCGAAGGGGTGGATTACGTGCCCATTCATCCGGCTAAGGCTTTTCTGATTCAATTTCTCAACATCGCCGGTATCGGCCCGATTTTCGGCCCTATCCTCGGCGCTTTGTACGGCCCAGTGGCGCTGGTATGGATCGTCCTAGGAAACGTGCTCGGCGGTGCAGTACATGACTATTACTCCGGGGTGCTGAGCATCAAGGAGGACGGCAAGAGCCTCCCGGAGATTGCCGGCCACTATTTCAATATCTTCTTCAAAGTCGGCATGTTGGTATTCACCGCCATGCTGCTGTTCTTTGTCGGCGTGGTATTCATCATGAGCCCGGCCGGCTTGCTGAGTAACCTGAGTTACTTTGAGGGCACCCTCCTTGCTGGCAATACCTTCTGGGTGCTGGTGATTCTGGCCTACTACTTTTTTGCGACCTTGCTGCCTATCGACAAAATCATCACCAAGCTCTATCCCGTGTTTGGTTTGCTGATGATTGTGATGACGACCCTAATCGCGCTCGCCATGCTGCTGGAGGCACCGCACTTACCAGTGATGGGCGATGTGTTCGCTTACTTTAAACACGATCACTTCAACCCAGATCTACTCACCCCCAACCCTGACGGCTTGCCAGTTTGGCCCCTGCTATTTTTGACCATCACTTGCGGCGCGATCAGCGGCTTCCACTCGACCCAAGCGCCAATCATGGCGCGCTGCCTAACCAACGAAAAATACGTGCGACCGGTGTATTACGGCGCCATGGTTTGCGAAGGCATCGTCGGGTGCGTATGGGCGCTGGCGGGCATCTCGGCCTTCCCCGGTGGTTATGTCGAACTAAAAGCGGTGCTGGATGCGGGCGGCCCCGGCTTGGTAGTGAACCAGATCGCCACCTCATACCTGGGTGCATTCGGCGGCATTATGGCGATTATTGCCGTGGCGGTATTCCCGATCACTTCCGGCGACACGGCGTTCCGCTCCCTGCGTCTGACCATTGTCGATGCATTCAATATTCCACAGAGCATGCGCAACCGAATTCTACTGGCCGTGCCGATTTTGCTAATTGCCTATTTCATGACCAAGATCGACTTCACCCTGATTTGGCGCTACTTCGCTTTCTCCAACATGCTGCTGTCTACCAGCGTGCTGTGGCTGGCCACCAAGTACCTGTTCGATCGTGGCACCTTTCACTGGATTGCCAGTTTGCCCGCGGTGGCCGGCACCGCGATGACGGTGTCCTACATTCTTACTGCCGGCATCGGGCTTGGCTTTCCCATGGCATACGCTAAACCTGCCGGAGTGATGGTGGGTGCTATCGCCTTAATCCTGCTGATCATTGCCCATGTCCGGCGCAGAGCAACGTCAATGCCGGTTTAACCCTCAGCTGATCCTGCGGGCAATTAAGATCACTTCGGCGCCGCTAGGCGCTGAAATGCTCCATCGCTAATGCTCGAGGTACTCGACAGTTACAGGGCTTGCCGCTAGCACTGCACTGCGCCAATACCGGCGAGCGGTTGAACGTCTTCTGCGGTCGGCACCGCCTAGATAGATGCTGCAAATGCACGTTCAGGTGCCTGTGCAGCGAGCTATGCACACCGCTTGGTGACGCTCAGCCGACTGCCTTCAAACCTGACCGTTAAGCCGCGCACCCGCCTCACGCAGGCAATCAGCTAGTTTTTCCAAGATGGCGGTGGCGACGAGCGGCGAGCGAATCAGATTCATCTTCAAGATGGCATCGCTGCTCAGTAGCTGCCTCGGTAAAGGCCGTGTCTGGCCAGGCTTGATCAGCGACTCCGGCAGCAGCGACACAGCCATCCCCGCCCGCACCGCCGCAGCGATGTTCTCCATCACCGGGCTGCTGAACACCCGCTCATAGGCGATGCCGGCGCGTTTCAGGTCCGCCAGGCACAAGTCGCGCACGATGCAATCATCCTCAAACAGCGCTACGGGCAGCTTATCTCGCTCATCTAAACGAAGGGTCAGCGGGCCGGACCAGATCAGCCGTTCGGACCACAGCAGCTCTTCGTTCTCGCTGGCCGGTTCACCGGCGACTATGGCTACATCCAACTCGCCGCGAGCCACCAATTTGCGCAAATTACGGCTGCGGCCGCAGGTGATCTGAGCCTTGAGGTGCGGTAAATCGCGCAGCAAGATCGGCATAAAATGCATGAGGAAATCTTGGGCGTAATCTGTGGAAATACCGAAGCGTATTTTGCCGCTCAGCTGCCTCGGGTTCAGTGCCGACAGGGCGGCGTTGTTCAGGCGCAGGAACTGCTCGGTATAGCCGAGCAAGGTTTCACCGTTTTGGGTCAAGGTGATGCCCTGGTTGTTGCGCTCAAGCAAGCGCGTATCCAGTTGTTCCTCGAGCCTTTTCAACTGCATGCTCACGGCAGCTTGGGAGCGACACAATGTGCCGGCGGCCTTCTTCAACTCGCCCGCTTTCACCACGGTGGCAAAAGTGCGCAGCAGTTCGAGGTCGAGCAAGGGTTCCATGGCAATACCTGTAAGCAAAGTTCGATAAGCGATTGCTTTGTGTGATTCAGCTTTATTGAATTAAGCAGACAGATTAATTCGTTTGAATGAATCTTGCGAGGTGCTTAAGGTAAGGTCACTTAAGCCCAAATCCACCCACCCGAACTTCGGGCATAACGGCGGAGAAAAATATGCACCCCCATAAACTTCCACACACCATGACTGGCGTGCAGATGACCGGCTACGGCGGCCTCGACAAGCTGCACTATCGGCACGATTTACCCGTCCCGCAGCCGGCAGCAGGCGAGGTGCTGATCAAAGTGGGGGCCGCCGCGCTGAACAACACGGATATCAACACCCGCATCGGCTGGTACTCCAAAGAGGTCAGCGGGGACACTAACAGCGGCGCAGCGGACGGCTTTGCCGAGATTGAGCAAGCCGAGGCCAGCTGGTCCGGTGGGGCGCTGCAATTGCCGCGCATTCAGGGCGCCGACTGCTGTGGCACGGTCGTCGCGGTTGGCGCGGGGGTTGACCCAGCGCGGCTCGGCGAGCGGGTTATCGTGCGTCCCATGCAGCAATCACCAGAGACAAACGCCGCGTTCAACTGCGTGACCTTTGGCTCCGAGTTCGATGGCGGCTTTGCCCAGTATTGTACGGTGCGCGCCGACGAAAGCTTTGCGGTGGATTGTTCGCTCAGTGACGTTGAGCTGGCGTCCTTCCCCTGCGCTTACTCAACCGCCGAGAACCTGCTCGAACGCGCAGGGCTAAAGGCCGGCGAGCGTGTACTGATCACTGGCGCCTCCGGCGGCGTGGGCTCGGCGGCGGTACAACTCGCCAAGCGGCGCGGTGCCTATGTTATCGCTATCTGCAGCGCGACAAAGATCGAGCAACTCAAACAGCTGGGAGCTGACCAAGTGATTACACGCAGCGCAGACCTGCTTGCCGAACTGGGCAGCGACAGCGTGGCGGTGGTGGTTGACCTAGTTGCCGGGCCGCAGTGGCCAATACTGCTGAAACTGCTGCGCCGCGGCGGACGCTATGCCGTAGCTGGCGCCATCGCCGGACCGCTGGCAGAGCTCGACGTGCGTACGCTTTACCTCAAAGACCTGATTTTTTTTGGCTGCACCTACCAGCCTCGCGCAGTATTCGAAAACCTAGTCGGCTACATCGAGCGCGGTGAAATCCGCCCCTTAGTGGCCAAGACCTATCCGTTGGCGGAGATCGTTCGCGCCCAGGAAGACTTTATGGCCAAGCAGTTTATCGGCAAGCTGGTTTTAATCCCGCCCACCGACGCTTAATCGCCCGAACAGCCGAACAGAAATGCGCTTGTTGCTGTCCAAACAGTCACCCGTGACGAGCATGGTATTGCTTGAACTCATTCTAAGGAGGCCACTATGACCACCCACAGTTCCAAAAAGCTGCGCATCGACATAGTTTCTGACGTGGTCTGCCCGTGGTGCATCATCGGCTACCGGCAGCTGGCAAAAGCACTAGAAGCTAGCGGCACAGACCATGAGATTCATTGGCACCCATTTGAGCTGAATCCCGATATGCCGCCCGAAGGCCAGAACCTGCGCGAGCACGTG
>JBBKVZ010000244.1:0-5571 GCA_037968715.1 Pseudomonas sp. | reverse complement strand
GATAAGCGCGGTCAGTTGATCTGCCTGCTGCAGGGCCTGTGTTTGTTTTGCATCAACTTCCTGTGCTTCTACACCGCCAGCCAATGGATCCCCAGCGGTCTGGTGGCGGTGATTTTCTCCACGGCAACCTTGTGGAACGCAATCAACGCACGGCTGTTTTTTAAACAGAAGATCGCCGTCAATGTGCTAGCCGGAGGTGCGCTAGGACTGGGCGGTTTGGCGTTGTTGTTCTGGCCAGAGCTGGCCGGGCATGCGGCCAGCCATGAAACCCTGTTGGGCATCGGCCTGGCGCTGATCGGTACCCTGTGTTTCTCCGCCGGCAATATGCTCTCCAGCCTGCAGCAAAAGGCCGGGCTGCGGCCGCTGACCACCAATGCTTGGGGCATGCTGTATGGCGCGCTGATGCTGGTGGCGATTTGTTTGTTCAGCGGCACGCCATTTAGCTTCGAGTGGAACAGTCGTTACATCGGCAGCTTGCTGTACCTAGCAATTCCCGGCTCGGTGATTGGCTTTACTGCTTACCTAACGCTGGTCGGGCGCATGGGCCCCGAGCGCGCCGCTTATTGCACCGTGCTGTTCCCAGTGGTGGCGCTAAATATCTCGGTGTTTGCCGAAGGCTACCAATGGAGCGCTCCTGCGCTGTTTGGCATGGTGCTGGTCATGCTGGGCAACGTGTTGGTGTTTCGTAAACCCAAGCTGCAGCTGCCGATTGCAGCCCGCCAGGCGTGAGCGAATAGGGGCGAACGATGGCTTCAATAGCGCCGCACGCAGAGTCGAAAGGTGGCGCAGTATCGGTAAGCTATTAATCAATGAGCGGCGCGCATTAATTGCAGCGCTGTGCGCGTAGAAGTAATCATCCTTAAGTTGCTGGTGTGTTCGCTAGCGCATAGACAGCGGACTGCGCCATGCACAGAGTGCTCTTTGTGCAAACCTTACTATGAGAACGGTATGACTCGGCCTAAAACTACGCCCAGCATTGATAGCACTCGGCTAAAAACCCACATTGACGCGCTGAGCGCACTGGCGGTGGATTGCACACCCGATGCCTCTTCCCAGCGCTTGCATAACGGCCTTGACACGTCGCTGCCGCCGGCAGATTTGCACGGTAGCTATACCAATCATCGTCCGCTGCCGACCGCAGGCATAGCAGACCGCCATGCCTACATTGTTGGCAGCGGCATAGCCGGCTTATCGGCCGCCTTCTTCCTGATTCGCGACGGCCATATGCCTGCCGCCAACATCACCTTGCTGGAAGCGTTGCAGGTTGATGGCGGCGCGCTGGATGGCTCCGGTAACGCGCAAGAGGGTTATCTCGTGCGTGGTGGCCGCGAGATGGAGATGACCTACCAGAACTTCTGGGATGTGTTCTCGGAAATACCCGCACTGGAGCTGCCCGCGCCATTCACCGTGCTGGACGAATACCGGATCGTCAACGACGCCGACAAGAACTACTCCAAGGCGCGGCTGCTGGAAAAACAAGGCCAGCTCAAGGATTTCTCCAGCATGGGGCTGAGCAAGCTGCAGCAGATCGAGCTAATCAGGCTGGTGCTGGCGCGCAAGGAGGATCTGGACGACATTACGGTCGAACAGTGGTTTAGCCAAGGCTTCCTCAACAGTAATTTTTATATGTTCTGGCGCACCATGTTTGCCTTCCAGAACTGGCATTCGGTGCTGGAGATGAAGCTGTATATGCATCGCTTTTTGCACCTGATGGACGGGCTCAACGACATGACGTCGCTGGTCTTCCCGAAGTACAACCAGTACGACAGCTTCGTGCGCCCTTTAATGGCTTGGCTCACCGCGCAGGGGGTAAAAACTCAGTACAACACGGTGGTGTCTGACCTAGAAATCGACGCCAACGGCAAGACGCTGACCACTACGGCGATCAAGTGCCGGCACAATGAGCAAGACGAGACCATCAACATCGGTGCGCGCGATCTGGTCTTCGTCACCACCGGTTCGATTGTTGAAGACACCGCCTACGGTGATGGCGATACGGTGGCCAAACTCAGCGTGGCTGAGCACAGCTCGGCTGTGGGCTCTGGATGGCAGTTGTGGAAAAACTTGGCGTTGAAATCCCCGCTGTTTGGTCGGCCGGAGAAATTCTGCGGCAATGTGCCTGCCTCCATGTGGGAGTCAGCCACGCTGACCTGCAAGCACTCAGCCCTGACGGAAAAAATCAAAGCCTTGTCGGTCAATGACCCGTATTCAGGCAAAACGGCATCCGGCGGGATCATTACCTTTACCGACTCCAGCTGGTTGATGAGTTTTACCGTCAATCGCCAGCCCCACTTCCCTGACCAGCCGGCTGATGTGCTGGTGGTCTGGGTGTATGCGCTGATCATGGACCAGCCCGGCGACTACATCAAAAAGCCGATGGTGGAGTGCACTGGTAACGAAATACTGACCGAAATGTGTTTTCACTTAGGCCTGCTTGAGCAAGTCGACGAAGTGATTGCTGCCAGCAAAGTGCGCACCGCATTGATGCCCTATATCACCGGTCAATTTATGCCGCGCGCCAAGGGCGATCGGCCGTGGGTAGTGCCGCAAGGCAGCAGCAACTTGGCCTGTCTGGGCCAGTTCGTGGAAACCCATAACGACGTGGTATTCACCCTAGAAAGTTCGGTCAGAACCGCGCGTATTGGCGTGTACAGCCTGCTCGATATTAAGAAGCAGGTACCGGATATCTATCCTGGGCAGTACGACATTCGCCGATTGCTGCGCGCCACCCGCACGCTGAATAACGACGAGCCATTTTTGGGAGAGGGCATCCTGCGCCGGCTATTGGGTGGGACCTATTTCGAACATATCCTGCCCCTCGGCCCTGATGAGAAACCGCAAGATCTACACCAGCCCGCAATGTTCGAGCAGCAACTGAGTGCTCTGCGCAGCATGCTGGAAAAAAGCCACGCGCTGCAAGCTCCGAAAAAATGGATTCAGTCTGCGATAGACGCGCTGCGTGGTCGGCGCTGAGCCCGTAGCTTCATCCATAAGCCGAAGGTTGTGGCGTGCCAGCGTTGGCCTAAGGCCGGGCGGATATCGGGCGAATACGCCCTACGCTTGGGGTTTTGCCTGTTGCGCCACGAGTAGCTTGGCGTACTCGGCTGCCGGCACCGGCCTTGAAAAGTAGTAGCCCTGCAGCTCATCGCACTGCAAGCGGTGCAGCAGTGCGGCTTGCTCGATGGTTTCGACACCCTCGGCAATCACCGACAGGTTCAAGCTGTGACCGATGCCGATGATGGCGCTGACCAAGGGCGCATCGTGGTCGGCCGCGCTGAGTTTACTGACGAACGAGCGGTCGATTTTCAGCTGGTCAACGGGGAAGCGGTGCAGGTAAGACAGCGATGAATAGCCGGTGCCAAAATCGTCCAGGCTGATCTTGATGCCCATCTGGCGCAGACCAATCAGGTTCAGATACACCGTGTCGCTTTCTTGCAGCAGCAAGCCTTCCGTGACTTCAAGTTGCAGTAACTGAGCCGGCACGGCGAACTGCTCCAGTAAGGCTTGCAGCTCCGTTAGCAATGCTCCGCGGCTGAAGTGCCCGGAAGACAGGTTGACGGCCACTGGCAAGGCCGTCAGCCCGTTGTTTAACCACTCGCGCAGTTGCTTGCAGGCCTGACGCAATACGTACTGGTCGATGCCGAGCATTAGGCTGCGTTGCTCGGCAAAGGGAATGAAGGTGTCGGGTGGGATCTGCCCTAGCCCTGGGCGATTCCAGCGAATCAGCGCCTCGGCACCGACTATGAGTCGGCTGCTGGCAGAGACTTTTGGCTGGTAATACAGTTCAAACTCATCGTGTTCGATGGCTTGGCGCAAAGCGACTTCCAAGCGCATAACTTCGGCGGCCACTTCACCCATGTCGGCGGTGTAACACTGATAGGTGTTACGCCCTTGGGCTTTGGCCCGGTACATGGCGATGTCGGCATTGTGCAGCAAAGTTTCGGCGTCGAGCCCGTCATCGGGGGACAGGCTGATGCCAATGCTTGGGGTGATATTGAAGGTGCTGTCAGCAATGTTAATGGCAGTGCTCAGCGCGTGAATGATTTTTTCCGCTACATGGATTGCCGATTCACAGCGGTTGATATTGGGCAGCAGGACGACGAATTCATCTCCGCCGATGCGCGCCACCGTGTCGGATTTACGCACCAAAGATTGCAGTGTGTTGCCGACAAACTTGAGCAATTCATCGCCGATACTGTGCCCGAGGGTGTCATTAATTTGCTTGAAATGGTCAAGGTCGATAAATAGCAGGCCGGTGATGTGCTGCTCGCGCTCATTGCTCAGCAACGTTTGCTGCAGGCGATCGGTGAGCAATAAGCGGTTGGCCAGACCCGTGAGCGAGTCGTGGTTGGCCATGTGCAAAATACGTTGTTCGGTGAGTTTGCGTTCAGTGATATCCACCTGCACGCCAGTCAGGCGGCTGGCCTTGCCGTTTTTATCAAAGCTGATGTTGCAAATGCACGACAGGTGATGCACTTCGCCGTTTGGCCAAACCAGTACATATTCGATTTCGTAACGAGCGCGCGGCCCATAGACACCTTGGCGAACTGAATGCATAACGCGCTCGCGCTCGTCGGGGTGGACCATTTCAAGCCAGCTCTGCGCTGAGGGTTTAATGCTGAAGGGTTCCAGGCCGTAGAGCCTGAATGTTTGTGGGTCCCAGTAAGCTTGCTGGCTATTTAGGTCCCATTCCCAGACACCAAGGCCTGCCACTTCAGTGGCAATCGACAAACGATCAGACAAACGCAAGCGGGCGGCTTCGGCGGCTTGGCGATGTTGAATTTCCAGTTCCAATTCGTGGGCGCGTGCGGTCAGCGCATCGTCGTGGGCGCGCAGTTTGTCGGCCATGTGGGTGAAACTGTCCGCCAAGTTGCCCAGTTCATCGTGACGGCCGCTGGGCAATCTAATGTTCAAGTCGCCGCTGGCAATCGACTGCGCGGCGCCCTGCAATAGCATCAGCGGAGTGGCCACTTGGCGACGGATAATCCAGGCCAGCAGCAGCAGTACAATGAGCAAGCCAGTTAAACCCGCGAACAAAATAATGCTGGCAGCCGCAAAGGCTTTTTTCTCCAGCAGGGCTTTTGGGTAAACACTGATCAAGTACCAGTTGGGGCCTTGAATGCGGCCGATACCGAGGAAGTAGTGGCCATCCAAGGACTCCACCACCCGTGGTGTATCGCTGCTTGCGTAGGCCTGTTTAGCGGCGTCTAGTAACAGCGGATCAGCCAGTTGCTCCAGTTGCAAGCTGCCCGAAGAACTGCGAATTTTGTCCATCAGCCGTGGGTGGGCGAGCAAACGATTGTGTTCATCGATAATCAGGTTGTAGCTGCCAATGCTGTGCTGTTTGCTGATGCGTGCCGCCAGCGCTTCAATCGAGATGTCCTGCGAGACGGTGCCCAGCCATTGGCCGTTTTGGTCGGCTGGGGTGATGGTGGAGAGCATCCAAATACTCGCTTTGTCATCGAAGTACACCTCGGTCCAGGTGTTCAAGCGCTGCGGGTTGCGGTCGGGGGCCGAGTTGCGCACCGGTGGATAATTGAAATTATTGGTGGTGCTGTCGGACTGCTGGCC
>JBBKVZ010000243.1:0-7343 GCA_037968715.1 Pseudomonas sp. | reverse complement strand
TCAAAGCGCCCGGTCGGGCGCAACGGCAAACCAATACAGGGAATGTCCGCTGGAACGCCCGGCGCCATGGCCGGCCAGTCGTCCAACTTACCAACAAATACGGCCGCTGCCTCTGAGTGATCAAGCACTTGGCGTACTGAATCAGCCCCTAAATTTGGATACAGCGGCACCGAAACATGGCCTGCCATCCAGATCGCTAAATCCGTAACAATCCAGTGCGCGCAGTTTTTCGAGATGATGGCGATTCGACTGCCAGGGGCCAACTCTAAGCCGCGCAGCCAATTAGCCGCACGCCGAGCCTGATCGCCAACCTCGGCCCAAGTTAATGCTTCAACCTGCCCACCCGGCAACGGTTGCAGCAGATAGGGTTTATTTGGGTGACGGGCTTCGCGCTGGTAAAACGCATCGAGCGGCAAACAAACAGCAGTCATACGGGCAGCCTCCTTGTTGTGTTTTTGGAATAGAGGTACAAACCAAGCACTTGCTTGGTTAACTAAACCATGCACAAACAGGTGACGCAAGTTAAGAAATATTTCGGCTTCGATGAGCAATGGCCAGTTGCGGGGAAACACTGCGAGGAGCTGAGCATTAGCTCCTCACTGAGCAAATACGAGCCAGCCAGCGTTGGTTTTAATGCGGATGATGCAACGCCGTGAGTTGCATGGCGCCAGGCAAGACAAACTCGCCCTCCAACTGAGCCAAACTTGCAGTGCTCATAGGTATTGGCTGTTGCCGATGACCGTGTTGCAACATGCCGGCCAGCGCCCCGACCAAGGGTTGGTGGCTGACTAGCAACAACTCTTCGGCCACGTGGGCGTCTAAGTATCGTAAAGCGTCCGCCATGTCGGCCTCCGGCGTCAGCCAAGACACGGTAATAATCGAGCCCGCAAAGGCCAGCTCTTCGCGAACCAATTGTGCAGTTTGCTGGGCGCGCATGTATGGGCTGGCGATAATGGCGGTGAGTGGCCGGCCGCGCAGGTACGCGGCACTTTTGAGGACTTCTTTTCGACCGTACCGTGTTAGTTCGCGCTGAGCATCGGTGCGCGCCTGTGACTCTGCCTCACCGTGGCGCAGCAACCATAATTTCACAGCTTTGGCTCCTCATCACGCACCGGATGCGGAGCCGGTGGAATGCTGTGTGCAACCTCACCTTGCGGCGCTTGTGGCACTGGCCAATCTGCAAACGGCCAAGGTTTTTCGTCAGTATTGAAGGTGCCAAAGCGAGCAATCTGCGCTAAGTACTGACTCAAACTATCGCCAAAAGCCAGTAAAGACGCACTCGGTGCCCCATAAAACAAGCGATAACCCAGCTGCAGCAGCACCACGCCAGCGAGTAGTATTTCTGCTAACTGCCATGCAAAAGCCAGCAGTAACATCCATACGACTCGCAGCAAAATTGATTCACGTTGCAGTTCTTTCAGTGGCTCACTCATGAAAAACCCCCAATCAGTGGATGTAAATAATGAGGCCAGCGCTTAAAAATCGGCGCTAGATATAAAGTCGACATCAGTTTTTGCATCTGCACTCATCAATGCCCCAATCACCTGCGCAAGTGTACGCCCCTCGAACAGGATCGCATGCAAGCCAGCCACCAGCGGCATATATACCTGTAATTCTTCAGCCTTGGCCTTGAGCACTTTGAGCGTATTAACACCCTCAGCAACCTCGCCTAAGCGGGTAACAGCATCCTCAAGGCTTAAGCCCTGACCGAGGGCAAAGCCGACCTGATAATTACGGCTTTTGGCCGATGAACAGGTAACGATTAAATCACCCACCCCTGCCAAACCCAAAAAGGTCATAGGGTTAGCGCCTAATTTGACCGCAAACCGGGTCATTTCCGCCAATGCGCGGGTGATCAGCATGCTTTTGGTGTTTTCTCCCATATCCAAGGCCACGGCCATGCCGGCAATGATTGCGTAGACATTTTTCAACGCGCCACCCAACTCTACGCCAAAGCGATCTTGACTGGCATAAACGCGAAACCGCGGGCCATGCAACACGTCCTGCACGCGCAAACAGAGCGCTTCATCGGGGCTGGCAACGACCGTTGCGGTCAGCGCATGCTCAGCCACTTCCCGCGCCAAATTAGGACCAGATAGCACACCAATATGTGCGTCTGGGACAACCTCTTCAATTATCTGACTCATTAATTTGAAGCTTTTGGCCTCAATGCCTTTGGTCAGACTTACTAACGATTTACCCGCTAGCTGCGCGGCCAGCGGTTGCAGTACCACGCGGAGAGCACTTGAAGGCAATGCGACAAAAATCAAATCGCAGCGCTCTAGGGTGGCGGGCAAATCTGTAACAGGTTGCACCCCAAGATGAATTTTGATGCCCTTTAGATAACGTGGATTTTCACGCACACTGCGTATCGCAGCGGCCTGCACAGGATCACGCATCCATTGCAAAACCTGATGGCCATTTTCAGCCAGAAGATTGGCAATCGCCGTTCCAAAACTACCGCCACCGAGCACGGCAATGGGTTGTTGTTGAGTCATAACCGATCCATATAAGCGCCATTTAACTGGCTATTGCTAACAGTATAAAGCGCTCCACATTGCAAACCAGCATCTGCGGTCGAGTGATTAACCCCTAAGGCTTGTTTTGCGTGTGCCTGAGACTGGCAAAAACCTTTAGCTCGGTTACCATGCTTGCACAGTAACCGCGTACAAGGTCGTAGCGTGTCTTTATCCTCGATTAAACTGCTCCCTTTTTACTGCTCGCGGCGTCCCCAAACCAGACGTCGGCTGCAAGGATGCCGCAATGAAATTTAACTTCAGCTGGGATATTCACGCCCGCACTCAATTGATCAGTTTGGTTCCAGCGTTACTGCTCACACTGCTGCTAACGGGTTTCTTTACCTTCACCCGTCTGCACGATTTACGCGATGAGACCACCAATACCGGCCAGTTGATCGCTAATCAACTGGCTGTTGCCACTGCTTATGGGGTTATTGCAGAAAACCCTCAGCTGCTCAACAACTTGCTGCACGCGACACTGGCCACCCCGCAAATTCGCTTTTTAGAGGTGCGTGACCCGCAAGAAAAAATCATCGTATACGCCGAACAACCGGGCGGGGTTGATAAAGACAGTAAGCAAATTGAGTTGTTTAATGCCGCCATCAATCATCAAGGCCCCTGGGACCACTCTGGCGCAGATGGACGCCAAGGTGGAAACAATTACCTTGGGCGCGTTGTAATCGGTATCTCTAATGACACCTTTAATAACCGTCAGCAGTTAATTTTACTCAAAGCATCCCTCATCGCCCTGAGCGCCCTACTGCTTACTTTTGTCTTAGCCAAACGCTTGGCGCTGCGCATATCGCAACCGATCAGCGCTATGGCCCAAGCGGTTAAAGCCATTGAGGCAGGAAATTTTCAAACTACGCTGCCCGCACATGACAAAGCCGAACTGGGCGATTTGGCTAGGCATATCAACAGTTTGGCCAAAGGCCTTGAGCAAGCGAACAAAGAACAGCAGGTAACGATCGAGCAGTTGGTCAATACCCGCGAAGAATCAGAGAAAGCCAACCGGGCCAAGTCTGACTTTCTTGCCATGATGAGCCATGAACTGCGCACCCCAATGAATGGCGTGCTGGGTATGCTGCAGTTACTGGAAACCACGGAGATGACGCGCGAGCAAGCTGAGTACTCGGCGCTGGCGACCGAGTCGACTGAACACTTGCTCAAGGTTATCAACGATATTCTCGATTTCTCCCGTATTGAACGCGACGCAATCGAACTAGAAAGTATTCAGTTTAATGTTTTAGAACTGATCCAAAGCTCAGTTCAAGTGTTCCAGCACAGCGCGCAACAACGTGGCCTGCAACTGCAACAACAGATTCAGGCAGGCCTTGAGCAGATTGAGGTGCAAGGAGACCCAACTCGAATTAGGCAAATCTTGGTGAATTTGCTAGGTAATGCCCTTAAATTCACCGAAGAAGGCAGCATTTGCATCAGCGTTGAGTGGCACCCTTTAGACACCCACGTACTGTGGCTTACCTGCGCGGTCAAAGACACCGGCATTGGTATATCTACGGATCGTTTGGAGCATATGTTTGATGCATTCCAACAGGCTGACACATCAATTTCCCGGCGCTATGGCGGCACAGGGCTAGGCCTACCAATCGCACGCACCTTAGCCGAACACATGGGCGGGACTTTGCGCGCAGAAAGCGCAGAGGATCAAGGCACTCTGTTTACTCTGGAAATCCCCCTGGCTTTTCGGCAACAACCGCAAAAAAGCATTAGCGAAGAAGCGCTAAGTGACAGCAATGGTTGCGGCTATTTGGTGCTTCTAGTTGAAGATAATCCGGTCAATCAGACTGTTATAGAGGCCATGCTGCGCAGTCTTGGCTATCAGGTTTGTCTCGTGGGTGACGGCGCACAGGCTGTACATAAAGCGAGCAATTTTGAGTACTCAGCAATATTAATGGACTGTCGACTACCAATAATGGATGGCTATGAAGCCACACGACAAATCCGCCTTCTGCCCAACCAACTAGACACACCAATAATAGCGCTGACCGCCAACGCTCTGCAGGGCGACCGCGAAGCTTGCTTGGCGGCAGGAATGGATGACTACTTGGCGAAACCTTTCAAGCGCATTGATTTGCAACGGATATTGCAGCGCTGGCTGCCAGCCGCACCACCCCCAGCAAAATAAGACTGATAAAATGAACAAGTAATTGACTTAAACCAATTATTTATTCTCTGGTCCAATGCAAAGCCAGGCACTTTGAGCGTACATATGTATGCACACTGTGACTTTCACCATAACGCAACAGTCTACGAATAAGCTGACAAGTAAACTGCCAGTAAAAACAATTTAATAAGCCCTCGCGCACAGGGATTTCCAGGAGCTCGCATGACCAAAGCAAACGCCTTCACTCGGGAAGATCTACTGCGCTGCAGCCGTGGTGAGCTGTTCGGCCCAGGTAACGCGCAACTGCCGGCCCCAAACATGCTAATGGTTGATCGCATCATCCATATCAGCGAAACAGGCGGCAAGTACGGCAAAGGCGAACTGGTTGCTGAACTCGATATCAATCCTGACTTGTGGTTTTTTGCCTGCCATTTTGAAGGCGACCCGGTAATGCCCGGCTGCCTTGGTCTAGATGCTATGTGGCAGCTAGTGGGTTTTTATCTCGGCTGGCAAGGTAATGTAGGACGTGGCCGGGCACTGGGTTGTGGCGAGGTGAAGTTCTTCGGACAAGTGCTGCCCACTGCCAAGAAAATCACTTACAACATACAGATCAAACGCACCATCAGCCGCTCGCTGGTACTCGGCATTGCCGATGGTACCGTTAGCGTTGATGGCCGTGAAATTTACAGTGCCGAAGGTTTGCGTGTTGGCCTGTTTACCTCTACAGATAGCTTTTAAAGGAATACCGCATGCGTCGCGTCGTAATCACCGGAATGGGCATTGTTTCCTGCCTTGGTACTGATAAAGACACCGTATCCGCCAGCCTACGTGCCGGTCGCTCTGGCATTAGCTTCAATCCGTCTTATGCCGAAATGGGTCTACGCAGTCATGTTTCCGGCTCAGTTAAGCTCGACTTGGAAGCTTTGATTGACCGTAAGGTTTATCGCTTTATGGGCGACGCTGCGGCCTTTGCATACTTAGCCATGGAACAAGCAATTAAAGATGCAGGGCTGACTGCTGAAGAAGTATCCAACCCGCGCATAGGTTTAGTGGCCGGTTCAGGCGGTGCTTCGACCGTGAATCAGATGGAAGCCATTGATATCCTGCGTGAAAAAGGCGTCAAGCGCGTCGGCCCGTATCGCGTACCGCGCACCATGAGCAGTACTGTTTCAGCTTGCTTGGCAACGCCGTTCAAGATCAAAGGTGTTAACTACTCGATCTCATCAGCTTGCGCTACAAGCGCGCACTGTATCGGTCACGCTATGGAGTTGATTCAACTCGGCAAGCAAGACATCGTATTTGCTGGCGGTGGTGAAGAAGAACACTGGAGCCAAAGCTTTTTGTTTGATGCCATGGGCGCCTTGTCGAGTAAATATAACGACACACCACAAACTGCATCACGTGCTTACGATGCGACCCGCGATGGCTTTGTAATCGCGGGAGGCGGCGGCATGGTGGTGGTTGAAGAGCTAGAACATGCCCTGAAACGCGGAGCAAAAATTTACGCTGAAATTATCGGTTATGGCGCCACATCTGATGGTTACGATATGGTTGCACCGAGCGGCGAAGGCGCTGTTCGCTGTATGCAACAAGCGTTGTCTACAGTTAGTGAGCCAGTTGACTATCTGAATACTCACGGCACATCAACACCAGTTGGCGACTTGGCGGAAAGTCGTGGCGTGCGCGAAGTATTTGGTGAGCAAGCACCGCTAATTAGCTCAACCAAAAGCCTTTCAGGCCATTCGCTCGGTGCTGCCGGTGTGCATGAAGCAATCTACTGCATGCTAATGATGGAAGGTAACTTTCTCGCTGGGTCAGCAAATATCGAAACCTTAGATCCAGAAGTGGCCGATCTACCGATCCTGCGTGAAACGCGTGAAAACTTTCATGCCAACGTGATGATGAGCAACAGTTTTGGGTTTGGCGGTACAAATGCCTCTTTAGTACTGAAACGCTGGCAGGCATAGCCTACATATAAAAAACGGCGCATAGGCGCCGTTTTTTATATCCGATATTTAGCGAACCATGAAACGCTGCTCCGCTAACAACCGGTCCCCTTGAAAAACCATAAAGTGCCACTCACCAGGCACCAACTCATAGTTCTCACTAAACTCAAAAGCCATTAAGTCTTGTCCTGAACTTTGCAACTTTGTCTGCTCAACGACAAATTTGTCATGTCGCTGGCCATCAGGTGTAATAACGCCTGGCGTTAGGTAGAGCAAGGTCAACGGAGTATCTGTTGCGCTCTTGCCTATTAAGGTATAGCGCATACCAAACTTCATCCCGAGCTTGGCAGGTATATTGATGGTGGTTTCGATTTCCTGAGTGGTATTAGTTAATACTCGCTCTCCAGGCTCGAAATCTTTATGTGCACTAGTAAAAATACCGTATTCAATCGGCCCCTCCACGCGCACATCGGCACTTACAAAACCGCAAAATATTAGGCAGCTGGCAACTATAATTGTTCGAACTGAGCACATGTTTACATCCAGATTAACTTTCATGAGATGTTAATAAGCATATGTCTTTTCCATGACAAAATGATGACCACTCACCGATTAAAGCATTGGCAGCTTGGCCCGCACATAGCTGTGCAAACACAAAAATATTTATATGCTTTAAGGCAGACGCAAGAAAACAGGCCAATTCACGAGTTAAAAGTAGTTCGTGAGTGAAAGCACTCAAACCCCATGAAAACC
>JBBKVZ010000242.1:0-3337 GCA_037968715.1 Pseudomonas sp. | reverse complement strand
GGGTTGAGCACAAACGTCGACACCAAGTTTGCTCGGGTGATCTTGAGTGGTACTGCACAAAGCGCGGCTGAGCGTGAATTGGCCGGTCGTCTGGCGCGCAATACCCATGGCGTGATCGCAGTGGATAACCAGATCAAAATCAATGAGATGAAACCCAGCGTGGCCCAGAGTAGCAAGCAGATGGTCGACGAGGCGGGTAGCGACATTAGCGACAGTTGGATCACGACCAAGGTTAAGTCAACCCTGCTGTACACCAGCAACGTGGCCGGCTCATTCATCGACGTGACCACCAATAAGGGCGTCGTCAGTCTCAGTGGTAAAGTCAATAATGGTGCTGAGAAGGCCCTGGCCATCGAACTTGCGCAGAACGTGCGCGGGGTCAAAAGCGTGCAGTCCAATGAGCTGACTTTCTAAGCTGCGTGGGTGATTAGAAAAAATCGTTCTGTGTGCGCTGACGTACAGATAAAACGCGTGATTTGCAGGTTTGCTTCAGGCTCGTTACGCGTTCTCGCGTGTTGATGCCGATGTGCAGGTTCAACGTTTCATCGCCAAGAGTAAAGGCTGAAGTTAGCCAGTTACCCGCTGTTTTGCCGGTGACAGTGGGTGGGCTATCTAGATGTTAACGGCGCTTGGACACTTTTGCGCATACCGCAGCTGCGCTTACCGGAGACGCACAATGAAAAGCTACTCCAACACATGGCTATTCGCACTGAGTCTGATTCTAGTGTTGTTGAATGCGAACAGCTTGCTCGCCAACGCGCAGTTGGAACAGGAAACCGGCGGCGCACGCCAACAATCAGCAGTCTGGAAAACCTACGTGCTGACTGCGCACGGTTCGGGGCTGCTGGCCGTCGATCTGGAAGATTGAGCGATGGCCGGCACAAACTAGCCACCGAGCCGATTAAGCTTTTGAGCGTTCGGTTGGCTCAATACCCACTACTGATGGTTATTTTTCTGTTGGGTTCGTGTTCCTGCGAATCCCGATGATGAAGACTGCACAGAATTCGCAGTAAAAGGTTATAGCTGTCCTTCAGAGCAGCTGGATGCATGCCGATCAGGTGCTGACTGCCATGACGAAGGTCGCTAACGGCAGAGTTGGCCTATTCGTTGGCAGATGCATTAGCAGGTCTGCAAGCTTATGGCATTGACGCCGTACTGCTTGATTTTTCGTTGCCTGACATAGCCAAGGCATAGTTACGTTCGAGCAGGTATGTGCCGCTTTACCACACATTCCGATCATGCTTAAGTGTGTTGGAAGCTGAGGCTGGTATGTATCGGGACTGTGCAAGCGATTCTTGCCGAGAATCAATTGCAGCCAGATTGTCTACAGCTGGAAAGTACGGAGTGCGTGCTCATGCACGATGCGAGCCTCCGCAGCAACGGTGCTCTCGCCAGTTATTTAAGTCCAATCAGAACTCGATGGGACGCTCTCCAGTAGCGGAGCGGCCCCTCAGCTGGCCTTGCTGGCCGGGTGTGAAGAGTTACAGATTACGCTGATTCATTTCTGCATAACACTCGCAGGCAGTCGCTTCGAGACCTTGGCGGTCGAGAATGGTGATGTGTCCGCGGCTGTAGTGGATCAGTTTGCGCAGTTGTAGCGCACCCGCAGCGATAGTGATGCCACTGCGGCGCACGCCTAGCATGCTGGCCAGATACTCCTGGGTCAGTTCTAGGTGATCGCTATGGGCGCGGTCGTGGCTCATCAGCAGCCAGCGTGCAAGACGCGGCTCGATCTCATGGAAGTGTCCGCAGGCGATATTCTGTGCCAATTGTGTCATCAGCATATAAACGTAGCGTTTGAGTGCACTTAGTAAGCAGGGACATTTTTTCAATACCTGGCTTAAGTGCTGCGGGCTGATGCGCAGGGCGCTGCCGCTGCCTTGGACAACGGCTCGACTTGGGGCGGTGTTCAAACCTAGAACCTCTGTGGCCCCCAGCATGCCTTCGTTGCCGATCAGGGCAAGCTCCAGCGGCGGATGCGTGCCAGAGGTAATCACCATTGAGATAAAACCACTGAGTGGAAAATACAGGTAGCGAAAAGGACGGTCAGACTCACAGAGCACTTTACCGAACAGCAACTCCACGGGCTCGCAATGAGTCATGAATCTGGCGTGCTCTTTGCGGGGCAGTGCACCCATCAAACGATTGGTGACATGCAATGGCTGGGCAACTGGCATTGGGCATCCTGCAGCACGGAGCAAGCCGATAAGGGCATGAGACGAGTGCCTGGCCGTCACGTGAACGCATTCTGCCTGTCTGCCAGAGGGCTATCTGTTCGCTACAGCACGCATAACAGGCTTTAGTTATTTCGTTACGTCGCGAGGTTTTTCTATCTATGGGACATAAGGCAACAGACGGTCGGTTTCTTTCTTCACCACGGCGTAGCACTCACAACTCAGTTGTTCGAGTTTTTGCCGGTCAAGCACGGTGATATGCCCACTGCTGTACTCAATCTTCCCCTGACGTTGCAGCTTGTCTGCAGCTTGTCTGCAGCTTCAGTGACGCCTTCGTGACGCACACCGAGCATATTGGCGATCAGTTCTTGGGTCATGGTGAGCTGATTACTGGGGACGCGGTCGAGTGACAGCAGCAGCCAGAGGCAAAGCTGCTGATCAATCGAGTGATGGCGGTTACACACTGCCGTTTGCGACATCTGGGTAATCAGAGCTTGGGTATAACGCAACATCAGCAGCAGTTCGCCGTGGCGGTTGAATTCATCCTTCAAGCGTTGGCCAAGCAAGCGATAAGCATAACCGCCGCTCTGCACGATGGCCCGATTGGGTGTGCTTTCCCCCCCCATGAAGAGGGCGAGACCCTCCAGCCCTTTGTTACCCACAACCGAAAGATTTTTCAGAAGTTCATTGTTGGCTAGCCAAAGATTGTGAAAAAAGTCCAAAAAATGCTGAAGACTTATGATGGAGTCCTCGCATGGAGGCCTATCGTGATCGGCGCGCATACAGTCGAGTGTGTGCTGTCGTACAGACTCGCGCGCGCAAACGGGGCAGGATGCATTTGTTTTTCATCCACCGAGGCGTGTCACCTACCGCTACGGTCAGGAAAGCGCTTGCAGGGCGCAACCGACAGCGCGGGTGTGGGACCCTCGAACTCGGTTGTTCCAACCACCGAGTCGCGCACACCCGTGAAGGAATAGATATGAATACCACTGAAATTCTACTCAATACCGACCTCCTGTGACGCTGTCCGGCCGGCCCGCCGCCTGGTGGGGGCTTACCAAGCAGGTAGCGAGCTCTTGGCTCGACGACTACATTCCAAGCATGGGTGCCGCGCTGGCCTACTACACGATATTCTCGCTGGCACCGATGCTGCTGGTTGTGAT
>JBBKVZ010000241.1:0-3308 GCA_037968715.1 Pseudomonas sp. | reverse complement strand
AGTGCAGGCATGGCAGCAGTTCCTTCGCGACATTTGCAGGGATAAGTGCATTTATCATGTGTGCTGCTGTCGTTGCGCGCTATCGCGCAAGGTCGCTTCTGGCTAAAGGATAGGCATGTTGCCCGGCGGATTGCCTGTTCTTTTGGTTGCTGGCAGGGCGTTTTGGCCTAGAGCAGCATTGAATATGGCTTTTTGTTGGTAAATGGCGCACCTCCAGTTGTGGCCGTGTTACTGCTGGTTACCGTGTTATTAACGAGGGATTAAATGCATAAAATCCTAGTCAGCGCCTGTTTGCTTGGCCAGCCAGTACGTTACGACGGTGGCACTCATGGCCCGTTCGCCGCATTGCGCGAATGGCAGCAAGAGGGCCGTGTGGTGGCGCTGTGCCCAGAGGTGGCTGGCGGCTTGCCGACCCCGCGCCCCGCGGCGGAAATTGCCGGTGGTCAGGGAGCTCAGGTGCTCGATGGGTTGATTGCGCTGTATACCGTGGCGGGCCGCGATGTCAGTCATGCGTTTGTTGCCGGTGCGCAGCAGGCCGAATACTTGGTGCGTGAGCACGGCATTCAGATCGCCATCCTTAAGGCGCGCAGTCCCTCATGCGGCAATCTACAAACCTACGACGGCAGTTTTAGCGGCCGGTTAGTCGCCGGCGAAGGTGTTACGGCGGCTGCGCTGCGGCGCATGGGTGTGCAGGTGTTTAATGAGTCGCAACTGGCCGAGGCTGAGCAGGCCCTTGAGCGGTTGTCGCGGGGTTAAGGTCGTAGGCTGGGGAGCTGCGCAGTTTCCACCGGGCGGTCTGCACATTGTTTGCTCATTCTGAGTGGTACGAGCCTTGAAGAGCCACGCTGGACAAGCTTCGCGTTGTCCTGCCTACGCGCTGAGCAAGCCCCATATAGCCCCCAATAACTTTCTCACACGCACAAAAAAGGGCAGCCTCGGCTGCCCTTTCTCGGTTTCGCGGTGCGCTTAGAACAGCACGCGGCTACGGATAGTGCCGTTAACGTGTTGCAGTTTTTCCAGTGCCAGGTCCGAGTGCTCGGCGTCGATGTCGATCACCACGTAGCCAACTTTTTCGTTGGTCTGCAGGTATTGGCCGGAGATGTTGATGCCGTTGGCGGCGAACACCTGGTTGATCTCGCTGAGCACGCCCGGCACGTTGGCATGGATGTGCAGCAGGCGATGCTTGCCCGGGTGTGCTGGCAAGGCCACTTCGGGGAAGTTAACCGAGGACACCGAGGTGCCGTTGTCGCTGTACTTAACCAGCTTCTCGGCCACTTCTAGGCCAATGTTGGCCTGGGCTTCGGCAGTCGAGCCGCCGATGTGCGGGGTCAGGATGACGTTGTCTAGGCCGCGTAGCGGGCTTTCGAACTCTTCATCGTTGGAGCGTGGCTCAATCGGGAACACGTCGATGGCTGCGCCAATCAGGTGGCCATCTTTAATTGCGTCGGCCAAGGCTTCCAGCACCACCACGCTGCCGCGGGCGGCGTTGATCAGGATGCTGCCCTTCTTCATCGCGCGAATTTCTTTTTCGCCGATCATCCACTTGGTGCTGTCTAGCTCAGGCACGTGCAAGGAGACGATGTCAGCCATGCCCAGTAAATCGGTCAGGCTGCCGATTTGCGTGGCGTTGCCCAAGGGCAATTTGGTCAGCGGATCGTAGAAAAACACCTGCATGCCGAGGGCTTCAGCCAATACCGACAATTGGGTGCCGATCGAGCCGTAGCCGACGATGCCGAGCTTCTTACCGCGAATTTCAAACGAGTTGGCCGCCGATTTGATCCAGCCACCACGGTGGCAAGAGGCGTTCTTCTCGGGAATGCCGCGCAGCAACAGAATCGCCTCGGCCAGTACCAGTTCGGCCACCGAACGGGTGTTCGAATACGGTGCGTTGAACACGGCGATCCCGCGCTCGCGGGCGGCGTTCAGGTTAACTTGGTTGGTGCCGATGCAGAAGCAACCGACCGCCACCAGCTTGTTGGCGCAGTTGAAGACTTCTTCGGTCAGCTGGGTGCGTGAGCGAATACCGATGAAGTGCGCATCGGCAATCTTCTCTTTCAACTGGTCATCCGGCAGTGAGCCGGTGAGGTATTCGATATTGCTGTAACCGGCAGCCTTGATGGTGTCCACAGCGGATTGATGGACGCCTTCGAGGAGAAGGAACTTGATCTTGCTCTTGCCGAGAGAGGTCGTCTTAGTCATCTGTGTAAACCTATTGGCCGAATTAAATATGGCTGCGAAGCGTCGACTGCGAATGCGTCAGGCCGCGATTAAACGCCGGCTGACATTGCCTGAGGGACGCTGCAAAGGGTGCGTATGCTAGCATATGAGACCCCCGAAACACCCACCCCTGGCCGATGAAGCGTGCTCAGGGTGACTATGAATCGTTTGAGAGTTGCGCCCATGACCCATACCGCCTTGATCGAAGCCCTGCAGACCCTGGTTGACCCTGGCAAAGTGCTCACCGATGCCGATTCCCTTGCCACCTTCGGCAAGGACTGGACCAAGCATTTTGCCCCAGCGCCGCTGGCCATTGTGTTCCCGAAAACGGTTGAACAGGTGCAGGCGATCGTCCGTTGGGCGAACAGCCATAAGGTGGCGCTGGTGCCGTCTGGCGGTCGTACCGGTTTGTCGGCCGGCGCGGTGGCGGCCAATGGCGAAGTGGTGGTGTCGTTCGACTACATGAACCAGATTCTCGCCTTCAATGAATTTGATCGCACCGCCGTGTGCCAAGCCGGGGTGATCACTCAGCAGCTGCAACACTTCGCCGAAGAGCAGGGTTTGTATTACCCGGTGGACTTCGCCTCCAGCGGCTCCAGCCAGATCGGCGGCAATATCGGCACCAATGCCGGTGGTATTAAGGTGATTCGCTACGGCATGACCCGTAACTGGGTGGCCGGCATGAAAGTGGTTACCGGCGCTGGCGACATTCTTGAGCTGAATAAAGACCTGATCAAAAACGCCACCGGCTACGACATGCGTCAGCTGTTTATCGGCGCCGAAGGCACCTTGGGTTTTGTGGTTGAGGCCACCATGCGCCTCGATCGTGCGCCGAAGAACCTCACTGCGATGGTCCTTGGTACCGCCGATTTCGACTCGATCATGCCGGTGCTACACGCCTTTCAGGGCAAGCTCGACCTGACCGCCTTCGAATTCTTCTCGGATAAAGCGCTAGCGAAGATCCTCGCCCGTGGCGATGTGCCGGCTCCGTTTGAGTCTGAGTGCCCGTTCTATGCGTTGCTGGAATTCGAAGCCACTACCGAAGAGGTGGCCAACGAGGCGCTGGCCACTTTTGAGCATTGTGTCGAGCA